>DAIDKM010000043.1 GCA_027450045.1 Paludibacter sp.
ATCCTCTACCCCAACTCCATAAAGCTTCCCACGCAATCAGGAATTTCGTCGCGTTGATGAGTGACATAAATCAACGTCTTGTCGGGTTGCGAAGCATATTGCTCCACAATCTGGCGGGATAGTTGTTTCTTACCGTCATCCAATCCGTGAAACGGTTCATCGAGAATCAATAAATCGGGATTTTTAATCAATGCACGGGCAAAGAACTAAGGAGGAAAATTAAAACGCTGTAATTCATCGTTAGTTCAATTATACAAAATGAACCTGACTAATTTCATTGGCGAAATTGTGTAGCGCTTTTTCTATTTTTTCTGCCGTTTTTAGACTTGGCTTTCTGTGTCCGGTAACATAATGGCTTAATTGTCCTTGATTTACACCCGTTAGTCGTTGTAAACCGGCTAATGATAATACCTTGGAATAATAAGAAAGAAATGAAGGCACATCATATTTATATTCAAACTCCAAATCTTCAGGAAAAGGTTTATTTTCGGAAGCATAATATGCTTTCATTTCATCTCTCGAATTTATAAAATCATCCATTGTTTCTTTTACCGTCTTTCCTTGACCAAGCAAACCAAAACTTAATTTTTCAGTGCTTTCCAAATAAGCATCATACGTTCCGTCATTGCCTCTTTCAATTATTACTATTGCTTTCATCTCTATTTATTTTTACATTCTGCTCAAATGGAACTCGTATTATCTATTTAATCGGATTAAAAATCAACTCCCGATAGTTTACGAATTGATTTCAATGTTCCGGCTTTTACCTCTTCTCTTTTATGGTTGCCCGTTGGAAAGGTCATTCCAGTTATGGGACTATACCAAATTGGGTGATTCCCTCCGCTTCTCACCAATTGACAACCTGCTTTTGAAAGTTTTCGCTCTAATTCTGAATACTTCATTCTTAAAAATATTCGGTTTGCGATGCGCTACAAAGATACGAGTATTAATATCATTTTACAATAGCCTCTGTGATTATTTTTCAAAAAAAATGGATATTGGGCAATTCTACTATCCACTTTGTTGAGTAAAGCGTGGCGGTGTTAAGCTCGATCATTGCATGATATTCAATGAGCATTTTATCCTCTACCCCAACTCCATAAAGCTCCCCACGCAATCAGGAATTTCGTCGCGTTGATGAGTGACATAAATCAACGTTTTGTCGGGTTGCAAAGCATATTGCTCCACAATTTGCCGACACAGTAATTTCTTACCATCATCCAATCCGTGAAACGGTTCATCGAGAATCAATAAATCGGGATTTTTAATCAATGCACGGGCAAACAATACCAACCGTTGCTCTCCCGAAGAGATTTTCAGAAATGATCGGCTTTCAAGGTGGCTGCACGCTAACGTCTCCAACATTTGTTCAGCCTGCTGAAGCTGTTTTTCATTGCATTTGCGATAAAGCCCAATGCTGTCGAAGAAACCCGACGCCACAACAGAAAGGCACGACACATTCTCGCGGTAATAGAGGTGCATTTCCGACGAAGTGAACCCGATACGGGCTTTAATTTCCCAAATCGATTCGCCACTACCACGCCGCCTATCGAAAAGAGTCATTTTCTTAGCATACGCCTGCGGGTTGTCAGCAAAGATATAGCTCAGTAAGGTTGATTTTCCCGAACCATTTGGTCCCAGTAATGCCCATTTCTCTCCTTTACGAATAGTCCAATTCACACCCTGACGAATCAGTAGCTTCCCGTAGGCAATATCCACATCTTCCATCTGCACAGCCACTTCATAATCGGCAGCTTGTTTGTTCGATACACTGAAAACGCTCCAATCAACCGGAACAATTCCTGTCCGTATTTGAATATTCCTTCGTTCAGCGCTAACTGCCTCAATCGGTGCTTTGTCAACGATCGCACACCGATCCATTTTCAACACATGCGTAGTGCATGACGGCATCTCATCCCTCGAAGGACATAAAAAAAGTAACAGAACGCCATGTTGGTGCATCTGCGTAAAGAGTGCATCCAACTGAGTATGAGATTTGGCATCAAGTCCGATAAATGGATTATCGAAAATCATCATAGCAGGATTATCCATCATCGCTTTTGCAATCAACAGTTTACGTAATTCGCCGCTCGACAACTGAATCAGTCGTTTATCCAACAATGTATTGATCTGCAATGCAACCGTGATAGTAGCATCCAAATCACGAATGGACACCAGATCGCGCACAAAAGGAGAATCGTCTGTCTCCGTCTGATGAAACCGTTGTTGATAATACAACGTGCGGAAATCAACCAATGAATAAGCCGCATTAAAACTTACCAAACGAATCTTTTCCCATGGATGGAAAGGGTGATCCGGAAATTGGCGCTGCAAAGCAGTCAAAAACGGATAGTCAATCCTTCCCTGCTGCAACCCATGTTTTCCGGTAATAATTTCCGCCAACAATGATTTACCAGAACCATTATCGCCTGTGATTGACCATATTTCACCCGTTTGCCATTCCCAATCAACAGGAACAACAAAAGGATTATCAACCATTCGTGGGATAACATTCGAAAGCGCAAGAAAAGGATTCATCGGAGTAGTAGTAAAAATGCAAAGATACAAGTTTCATGAGATTGAATAACTGAGTAATGGAATAAGGGAATAATTGAATAACCGAGTCATTGAATTACATCAGATACCATTGGCATATTGTCTGATTGGCATATCGGCACATTAGCACATTCTCTTAGGCAATTTGCAATATAAAGCGATGCGCTTTTCTAAAACGTAAAGAAGAAAAACCAGAAACCTCAGATGAATTTTCATATATAACTTATATTGTAGAATAGTATGACTTATGTCTTATTCAACTAAGACTTATATCTAAATCATTTTTGACTTATGTCTAATTTTACTTTGACTTAAGTCTAAATTATCTATGACTTATATCTAATTTCAATAAGACTTATACTATAATTAGAAAATTACTGTATATTTGCAGAAATTATTCAGGACAAAATCATTAAATCATTTGGAGTATGGCTATTAAATACCGCGTAAAAACAAAACCGGATAATATCGGGAAACGGGAAAGTCCAAAATATTATGCCGTTCCGGTACGTTCGGGCATCGTCGATTTACATCGAATTGCTGAAGATCTTACTGACAGATCAACCCTCACGATAAGCGACGTGTATGCCACCATTATTGGCGTTTCTTCGCTCATTGAGCAATATTTGGAACAAGGATATTCCGTAAAAATGGATGGATTGGGCATTTTCTCTTTATCAATCAGCAGTGAAGGATTCGATCAAGCAGAGGAATGCACATCAGCTCATGTCGAAGCGCGCAAAATCTGTTTTCGTGCCGATAAACGGTTGAAAAAGAACCTGAAATTGGTGCAATTTGTGCGCGACAAAGAGATGAAATAATGAATTAAATTCATTTTTCGCATGAAGCTGCAAGGGGAGTTTTATGCTTTACCGAGGGATTATAATGATGGAAAAATCAAATTCAGTCGCTATATTTGTCCGGTTCAAATTCGAGCCGGATGCATGACAAAAAAGCAGAATCAAATTATCAGTCACGCATTAAAAATGAGCAAGATACTCAGAAGTCTCATGGACACATAATATCAAACCGAATTCACATGAAACAGAAAATAGCTATTTTACTACTTGCCTGCATGTTTGGAGTAGTTGCCGCTGCCCAGCAAAACGTTTCGACAAAAGATACGTTGAGCAATGCACATGGATTTATCGTCAAATTGGGGGATATGGCGCCGGCGTTTACTATGACGTTGACCGATGGACGGACAGTTCCTCTTTGGTCGTTACGCGGGAAAGTGGTTATGCTGCAATTTACAGCCAGCTGGTGCGGTGTATGCCGCAAAGAAATGCCTTTTATTGAGCGTGATATTTGGCAGAAATACAAAAACAACCCGAACTTTGCTTTGTATGCCATCGATCAAAACGAACCGCTGAAAGTGGCAAAGTATTTTATTTTGTCAACAGGAATCACTTACCCGATGTCATTAGATCCCGATGCTGAACATTTTAAGTTGTATGCACACAAAGAAGCAGGCGTCACACGCAATGTGTTGATTGACAAAAATGGCCAAATCGTATTTTTGACTCGACTATATAATCCGCAGGAATTTCACGCGCTAACTAAAAAGATTGCCGAACTCCTCCAGTGACGAAAGTCAATCAAAGACATATAGCTTGGAAGGCGACGTACGATCGAGCGTAACCAATTCAACATCGCGCCCTACCACAATGCCTTGATCGGCCAACAAATCGCTTATGGTGCAATAAGCCAATTCAGGGAGGTTGTTTGAATGACTCAAATGACAAAGATAAATGTACTTCAAATTGGAATGCATGTTTTCAGCCAAAAACTTTCCGGCATCGCTATTGCTGAGATGCCCTTTGTTACTTCGAATACGTGCTTTGAGCATAGCCGGATAGGAACCGGTTTCCAGCATCTCTTCGTCATAGTTGGCTTCAATGACTAAATAATCGGCTTGAGAAATGTGATGTGCGGCATTGTCACAAATATACCCTAAATCGGTAAGCAGGGTAAACTTTTTACCTTGGTATTCAATGGTATAACCCACATTATCCGTTCCATCGTGAGATACTTCAAATGCAGTGACTGACCACTCTTTAACATGCACAGGAACATTTTTCTGAAGGATCTGTCTTTCAGGAACTGGTTCATTACAAAGCGCCTTATGAATGAGGGAGGTGGCAAAAATGGGGACGAAATATTTTTCTTTCAGCGGTTGTATGGCTTTCACATGGTCAAAGTGGTCGTGGGTGATAAAAACACCCAGAAGATGTGAAAAATCAAGTCCAATTTCTTTCAACTCTTTTTTAATGGTTCGAATGCCGATACCGGCATCGATAAGAATGCCCTCGTATGCATTGCCAATAAAAAAACAATTTCCGCTGCTTCCGCTTGCAAAACTAATAAAGCGTAGTTTATCCATGAATCACCATTAAAAAAGGAAAACAAAGGTAGTCAAAAAACGCGCTCAAATGGGTTTTCGCCACAAAAGTAACCAAAACAAGAAAATGTGTTGTATTTTTGTTATTCTAAAAGAGTTACAAAATGGCTGTTTCTATTTCTTTGTTGACAAATAAGTTGACTCATATTTATGAGAAGGCTGAAGCAAACAACATCGTGTTGGAATTGTTGCAAAGCGTTACCAATTTATCACGTGCACGACTTTTAGCCGATGGCGAAGCGACATTAACGGACACGCAAGAGCATGAAATGGAACAATATATGGCGCGCATTTTGCAACAAGAACCCATTCAATATGTATTGGGAAACACTGATTTTCATGGCGTTTCGCTGAAAGTGGATCATCGGGTACTGATACCGCGTCCCGAGACGGAAGAATTGGTGGAATGGGTGCTGCAAGATTTGTCATGCGCACATTGCATCATCCTCGATTGTTGTACAGGAAGCGGCTGTATTGCTATCGCATTGGCCAAACAATTACCTGAAGCAACGTTACAAGGGTGCGATCTCTCGCTTGACGCATTGGATGTAGCACGCGAAAATGCAACTCGCAATCACGTGAAGGTACATTTTTTCGAAGCCGACGTTCTTTCGCCTCAATTTGCAACAAAAATTCCGCCGATGGACATTATCGTGAGCAATCCACCCTATGTGCTGAAACAAGAAGCGGCTGCGATGCGCGCTAATGTATTGGATTTTGAACCTCATAAAGCTCTTTTTGTACCTGATGACGATCCGTTGATTTTTTATAAAGCCATTGCTAACACGGCATTATACAAATTATCTCCCAAGGGAAAACTTTTTTTTGAAATTAATGCGGCATTTGGACATGAAGTGGTGAGAATGCTTAAATTTGTAGGGTTCTCTAATGTTCAACTAAAGAATGACCTATCAGGAAATGCACGCATGGTGAGCGCTCAACGATAACAAAAAAACACAAATAGTAAATTGAGAAAATATGATTTCGGGGTATGATATATTGTTGAAAAGAGCGGCTGCATACACATCGCGACAAGAAACGTGTCGATGGGCGGCAGAATCTAAACTAAGAGGATGGGGAGCATCGCCTACTCAGGTAAAAACGATAATTGCCTATCTCGAACAAGAGCATTACATAGATGAAACACGGTTTTCGAAAAGTTTTGCCAGCGATAAGTTTCGGTTCAATCAATGGGGGAAAGTGAAAATTGCACAAGCATTGGAAGCTAAACGCATCCCTGCATCGGTTTTTCAACCTGTATTGGATGCTATGGATGAAGACATTTATATACAAACTATTAAAGAGTTGCTTGAAAAAAAATCACGCGAAATCGTGGCAAAAAACAAGTACGAAAAGCAAGGAAAATTGATTAATTTTGCACTTCGGCGCGGTTTTGAATACGCCGTAGTGGAGCGTGTATTAAACTCCAATAATTATGAATGAATTTTTGTCAATCGAAGAAAACATCGTCAAGATGTTGCGGACTGTCTTCGATCCTGAGATACCGGTCAATGTATATGATTTAGGCCTGATTTATAAAGTAGATATCGACAACGGCGTAGTCACACTCGATATGACATTAACAGCAGCCGGGTGCCCTGCTTCTGATTTTATTTTGGAAGATGTCCGAATGAAAGTAGAATCGGTGGAAGGGGTCAAAGAAGTGATTATTAATTTAGTGTTCGATCCCCCCTGGGGTCAAGAGATGATGAGCGATGAGGCAAAGCTGGAATTAGGCATGCTTTAGCCATTTGGTAATTACAACAATTAATACAAAACGCCATGAAAGCCTTACTTTCTTATTGTGTAATGGGTATGTTAGCCATAGTAATGGCCGGTTGTGTTGTGACCGTAGCTCCCGGCTACACACAGGAACAAGGAATATATGGTTACTCATACTATTATTTTCCGGATTACAATCTCTATTACAGCGCCGATATTAATCGCTACTGGTGGTATCAATCGGGCGGCTGGCAATATGGCGAACAATTACCACCTTGGTATAATATCAATCCAAATTCAACTTATATCGTGATAAATTCGAGAAGCATTGATCCGACGCGATACAATGATTATTATAGAACGTCATATCAGCGAGGCGATTATCGTCAGCAAGAGAGAAGAGTTTATCAGTCACCTCCCGGGAGACTTCCATTTTACAGACCTTCAGCTCCATCCGAAAATCAGAATCAAGGAAGAGAAGTTGCACCCGAGAATCGCAATCCAAACTACAACAACAATGGTGAACGGAAAGCCTTTCCTACCCAAACGCCCGGATCGCGTCAAATGCAACCAGCTGTACAGCCACAAAACACAAACAATGAAGGGGCAAGACAAAATGGAAACCAATTCTACAATGTACCACAACAAAAAGTAGAAACGCGACAACAACCTGTGTATGCCCCCACGCGAGTGCAAGAGAGTGGAAGGATGCCTGCCGCTCCGCAGCAAGTAAACAATCCGCCTATTCAAAACAGGACAGAGAACTATCGTCAACAGACGCCTCAACCACAAAGGAGAGAAGTTGTGGGAACACCACAAAAAATGCCGGCCACAAGACAAGAAGTCCAACGTGCTCCACAAAAACGCGAAGCGCCTCCGGCAGAAGAAAAAGTGCAAACACGCCAGCAATAACCGCATTCTTCGCACGACGAGTTTGCTCTGAAATGACTGAACAAAATACATGGCAAAAAAAATATACTTTGTTTCCGACGCACATTTTGGTTCTTTATTGGTGAAAGATCCTCATGAACAAGAACGAAAAATGGTGCGTTGGCTCGATTCTATTCGTGATGATGCCAATGAGTTATTTTTGTTAGGCGATCTGTTCGATTTTTGGTTTGAGTATAAAAAAGTAGTTCCCAAAGGATTTGTGCGATTTCTTGGAAAATTAGCCGAGTTGTCCGATGCAGGAGTAAAAATTCATTTCTTCACCGGCAACCACGATATCTGGACGTTTGGCTATTTGGAACAGGAAATTGGACTCACGGTACACCGAAAACCGGAAATCATCGAGCGAAACGGGAAACGTTTCTTCCTGGCTCATGGCGATCGATTAGGCGACCACTCAATGGGCGTTAGGGTCATACAAGCTATTTTTCACAACCGGCTTTGTCAGCGCTTATTCGAACTTTTGCCTCCTCGTTTGGGGTTGGGGTTTGGTTTGGCTTGGTCGCGTTCCAACCGACTGAAGCCTGCACGACGCGGCTACGCGAAATTTTTAGGAGAAGATAAAGAGACATTGGTTCGTTTTGCAAAAGGGTATCCCGAAAGCGATCACATTGATTTCTTTGTATTCGGCCATCGCCATATTGTGCTCGATTTGATGCTAAAAAATAGTAGTCGGATCTATATTCTCGGCGATTGGATTACCCATTTTTCGTATGCCGTATTTGATGGCACTACTTTTTCTCTTGAATATTTTGAACCGGAAGCAAATTCCAAACCTGTTTAATTTCCTATTTTTGACTTATGGAATTGATTTTTGCCACTAATAACAAACATAAAGTTGAAGAAGTACAGGCGTTATTAGCGTCTCATTTTCAAATAATCAGTTTACACGACTTACACTGCATCGAAGATATTCCCGAAACAGAGGATACGTTGGAAGGCAACGCATTAATCAAAGCCCGCTACGTCTATCAACGATTTGGCAAATCATGTTTTGCTGACGACACAGGCCTGGAAGTAGAAGCGCTAAACAATGCACCTGGTGTTTATTCCGCCCGCTATGCCGGAGAAGATAAAGACATGCAGGCAAATAGGACAAAATTGCTCCATGAAATGGATGGCAATACGCACCGAAATGCACGTTTCAGAACAGTCATTGCCCTGATTCATCATGACACAGAATATCTTTTTGAAGGCCAAGTCAATGGCGTTATTACCACAGAAGAACGTGGCACAGGTGGTTTCGGCTACGATCCGATCTTTATTGCCGATGGTATGGAGTTGACATTCGCCGAGCTGGATTTATCTATCAAAAACAGCATCAGCCACCGGGCAAAAGCCATTGGCAAATTAGTGACTTTTTTACATCAATTGGAATAAGCGATTGTTTTTTCTTCTTACATTTTTTCTGCATGTTCATGTGTTGTTTTTATCATAATCTTCTTACTTTTGTGTTGTAAAACATCTAAAAATGGCGTCTAAACAAGTTGTTGAATTGCCCACGATCAGTCAACTGTCGGGCATCTGGGAAACATTGACAAGCGAACAAAAAGAGTTTCTTGAAAAAAACTCTACGGTTCAGTTTTTCAAACGTAACGAGATGATTTATAGCGAAGGAGATATTCCTTCCAATCTCTTGTGTTTAGTAAGGGGCAAAGTAAAGATTTACAAAGACGGAGTAGGTGGAAGAAGTCAGATTGTACGCATGATTAAACCGATTGATTATTTCGGGTATCGGGCGTTTTTTGCGGAAGAACCTTACGTGACCGCCGCTTGTGCTGTCGAACAGAGTGCTGTTTTTCAAGTTCCTTCGGAGGTAATCATTCAGTTGATTAAGGAGAATAATGATCTGGCGTTGTTTTTCATCAAAGCAATGGCTATCGATTTGGGAATTGCCGACACACGGACTGTCAACTTGACACAAAAACACATTCGAGGCCGGTTAGCAGAGTCGTTGTTATTTTTGCGCGACAACTACGGGTTGGAAGAAGATGGCGCTACCATCAACATTTATCTTTCACGCGACGATTTAGCCAGTTTATCGAACATGACGACTTCGAATGCCATTCGTACGTTAGCCAACTTTGTCACGGAAAGAATTATTTCTGTCGATGGTCGAAAAGTCAAAATCATTGACGAAGAACGGCTTCGCAAAATCAGTAAGATTGGATGAGAACCACGCAACCTTGTTTTCTTGATTTTTTCTCGAATGCTTTTAACGACTAAAAAAATGCGAACTCATTTTATAGGGATGATTGTGGCAGGGATGACGCTCCTCTTTATGGCGTGCACATCATCCCATTCCGACGAAAAATCAATTTGGGCTTACGAACAAAGTCTGCACGGTGAAGCTCCCTTTCGATTTTATCCCGACACTTTTATCACGGTGGGAACTATCACAGTGAAGGACAGTCTTGCCATGATGCAACAAGCATTGAATAATCAGCCGGTTGACTCGTTGCTAAAAGAAAACAATGCAACACTGCAAAATTTGCTTGGTCTGCAAATTATGGATTTGAAATACGATATGGAATTGCCACGCGAGGAAGTTTCAAAAGATATCGATCAATTGCAAAGCGTCGGTAAATGGCTTTATAACCTGAAAATTAAACGGGATATCTATCTAAAACTGTCGCCTCAAAAACCGTTGGTAAGGGAAGTGGAATGCCGGTTCTCGTATGATGATCCCATTACCGGAAAACAAATGAAACAGGATAAAATCTATTATATTCATACCGGAACAAACCAAGTATTTGCATCTAAAATTATTAATCAACGCGATACGCTTCACGTCCATTAAAAACCGAAGCTTCACTATGCAAGCAAACGAAATCATACAGCGCAGCAACACCCTATACCGACTTATACAAAGCAGGCAGCTAAAAATTGCTATTGATGCCATTAGAAGATGGGCAATTGATGGACAAATGACCGAAGTGCATGAATCGTTAAACGAATTGGAATTCAACTACCGGCTTTTGATACAATATGTTGAAAATGGCGTCAATGATCCACACCGGGAACGCGTCTATCAAACCATGATTCGTCAGGCATTTCACTTAGTGGATACGTTGAAAGAAGAATGGATGATCATGTATGCTTCCGGTTATGAGTATGCGCAAGTGCGGCTTGAACGTCAACATCAAGAATCAGCCCATGAATATGTGTCTGAATTGGAGGATTTATCATCAGGACATGTGTTGATTTCGTTGTTAGAAGGAAGCGAAAATCCCGAATACGGGAAAATAGAAAATGCTTTGAAGCACGAACAGCTTCGTACAGAAATCTTTCGACAAATATGGTTATCGGTCGCAATGCCGACTGAACGATTTACGGCGCTACTGTCTTCTGATTATATTCGAGCCAACGACAAAGCTTTTTTTGTAACAGCACTCACTTTGTTTTTACTGCGTCAGTTTAATGAAGAACGGCTTGGAGTGCTGCTCAACGCTTGTTTGCATGAAGATGAATTAGTGCGCCAGCGTGCATTAGTTGGATTGTGGGTAGTGGCAGGTCGCTACGACGAACGATTATCGTTTTATCATAATTTTGATGAGCAGTTTCAACGATTAAAAGAAGATGCGAATTTTCTTTCTTCAATGAAAACGATTATGATTCAATTCATTCGTACAGCGGAAACGGAAAAAATTTCAAAAAAGATTCAAGAGGAGATCTTGCCCGAAATGATGAAAATCGCTCCGCAACTGAAAGATAAACTGGATATGGAAAGTTGGGCGTCGCCTGAAGAATGGGAAGATAAAAATCCTGATTGGCAGGAAATGATAGAACAGAGCGGAGTGGCCGACAAACTAATGGAAATGAGCGAACTGCAAATGCAAGGTGCTGATGTTTACATGAATACGTTTGCCCAACTCAAGCAATACCCATTTTTTGGCGAAGCGATAAATTGGTTGCTGCCTTTTGACAAAACATACTCGGGGATTGCCGATCTTTTCGATAAACAACACTATCTTTTCAACACATTGGTGAACACCGGTTTTTTATGCAATTCTGATAAATATTCGTTAGCGTTCAGTCTCAAATCATTGCCCGAGTCGCAACGGAACACTATGATGCAAGCTTTTAAAATTGAAGATGAACAATATAAAGAAGCGATGCGAGATGGGCAAGTGATTCCGACTGATCGAATGGCAGAACAAATCTCTAATCAATACATACAGGATTTATATCGCTTTTTCAAACTGAATCCTTATCGAAACGATTTCTTTCCGCTGTTCGATCTTGCTTTATCTCTGCATCGTTTGTTAATCTTTGAGCGTTTGCAATTTTCGATAGATCAACAAACTGCTATTGCCGATTTTTATTTTGGGCACGAGCACTATAATGAAGCGCTTGAAATGTTTCAAACTCATGTTGAGAAAAGCGATACACCGGCTGGTCTATACCAGAAAATGGGGTTTTGTTTGCAGCAAAAAGGTGATTTCCAACATGCTCTTGATTTATATTTGCGCGCTGAAGCATTGATCCCTACGCAGAAATGGTTGACTCGCAAAATCGCATTTTGTTATAAAATGATTGGCAATGTGGATGAAGCGTTGTCTTATTATCGTCGTGTCGAGTCATTAGAAAGCGAGAATTTATCCGTTCAGTTGCAAATTGGTCATTTGTTATTGCAGCAACAGCGTTACGAAGAAGCGTTGAATTCTTATTTCAAAGTAGAATTATCCAAGTCAGAGCCTAAAGTGTGGCGTGCCATTGCCTGGTGCTCGTTTTTGAGTGGCAAAAAAGAACAAGCAGAAAGGTATTCACAGAAAATCATCGAGAATCATGCCACAAAACATGACTGGTTAAATGCCGGACACATCGCATGGGCAATGGGAAAACGCACAGAAGCGTTGAATCGTTATGCAAAAAGCGTGCAACTTTTTAGAGAAGAGCATGATGATTTTTTCGTAGCTTTTGAGCGCGATGCTGCCTATTTGACAACAGCAGGCATTGATTCGATGGAATTGGCCTTTATGATCGATAAACTTCGCTACAAGTTACAAAATGATGCCATCATGTGACCCCATTTTTAGCTTACTATCCTGAAGTAACAAAGCTCCGTTTCTCTGATTTAATGAGCTTCCAGCCAATTATCACCCACGCCGACTTCCACTTTCAAAGGAACACTCAACGCAATAACATGTTCCATTTCGTCAATCACCCATTGTCTGACTTGGGATAATTCTTCCTTCGGCACATTAAAGTTAAGTTCGTCATGCACTTGCAAAATCATCGACGAATGTACCTTTTCTGAAGTAAAACGTTGATAAATACGAATCATGGCCAATTTGATAATATCGGCTGCGGTGCCTTGAATAGGAGCATTGATCGCATTTCGCTCGGCAAACCCTCGCACGTTGGCATTATGCGAATTGATGTCAGGAAGGTAACGTTTTCGTTTGAACAAAGTTTCAACCCATCCATTTTTGCGAGCGTTAAGAATGCAGGTATCCATATAGGATTTGACCTGTGGATAAGTTTCAAAATAACTATCAATCAAATCTTTTGCTTCGCCACGCGGAATGTTGAGCCGTTCTGAAAGGCCAAAGGCAGAAATGCCGTAGATAATTCCAAAGTTGGCTGTTTTTGCTTTTCGACGCATATCCGTTGTCACCTCTTCAAGCGGAATCTTAAATATCTTGGCTGCCGTTGCCGCGTGAATATCTTGGCCGGATAGAAAAGCATCAATCATGTTTGGATCCTGACTTAAATGCGCCATGATGCGTAACTCAATTTGCGAATAATCAGCGGATAGAAAAAGGCAATCCGGCTCAGCAATAAAAGCTCTGCGAATCTCTTTCCCTTGTTCATCGCGCACCGGAATATTCTGTAAGTTAGGATTACTCGAACTTAACCGACCTGTGGCAGTGACAGTTTGATTAAACGAAGTATGAATTTTTCCCGTTTTAGCGTTGATCAAAGCCGGAAGAGCATCAATATACGTATTGAGCAATTTTTTAAGCCCTCGGTATTCCAAAATCTTATCGACAATCGGATGTTTTCCCTTTAACGACTCCAACACATCTTCTCCGGTGGAGTATTGCCCTGTTTTCGTCTTTTTTGCCTTTTCCACAATGTGCAGTCGCTCAAACAAAACCTCTCCCACTTGCTTTGCCGAACCTATGTTGAAATCAAAGCCTGCCAATTGGTGAATCTCTTCTTCTTTTTTGATCATTTCCGCAGTCAAAATCTCAGAGCTTTGTTTAAGCGCGAAATCATCAATCAGTACGCCATGCTTTTCCACAGCAACCAACACAGGCACCAACGGCATTTCGATATCAAAAAAGAGTTCTTCGATTTGATTCTCTTTGATTTGGGCGGCTAATAATTGTTTCAACTGAAACGTAATATCTGCATCTTCAGCCGCATATTCGGTTATTGTTGCCAGATCGACAGAACGCATGGTGCGTTGTTGCGGACTTTTTTTGCCAATCAGCTCGTCAATGTGAATAGTTTTATACGACAAATAGATTTCCGCCAAATAGTCCATGTTATGGCGCAATTCCGGTTGCAAAACATAGTGGGCAATCATGGTATCAAACAGTTTCCCTTTCACTTCAACACCATAATTAGAAAGTATCAACAAGTCGAATTTGATATTTTGCCCAATCTTTTCAATTTTTTCATTTGAAAAAAATGGAATAAACTCATCCATAATGGCTTGCGCCTCGCGTTGATTTTCGGGAACAGGGACAAAATAGGCTTCGTGTTCTTTCCAACAAAATGAAAAGCCGACCAAATGAGCGGAGATGGCATCCAACGAGTCGGTTTCCGTATCGAAACAAACGCTCTCTTGCTGCATAAGTTGCTGCAAAAGCATGGTGCGTTTCTCGGGTGTTTCTGCCGATTCATATCGGTGCGAAACCGTATCAGCCGATTTAAACAGATCAGGCTGTTCAGTGGTTGCAGAATCTGAAGGTTCCGTATTAAAATCACTGAATAGATCAGGTTGCTGAGTAGTAGGCGACGATAACTCCTTTTGATTGGAGGCAAAAGACGAATTGGTATCGTTGAGCTTTGTCAGTAATGTTCTGAATTCCAACTCCGAAAATAGCGCAGTCAATTGCTCTTTATCCGGTTGCTCGCGAATGAGTTTATCTTCTTCCAACAAAATAGGAACATCGATTTTGATGGTGGCTAAAAAACGCGAAAAAACGATTTGTTCTTTATTTTCCTCAATCTTTTGCTTGAGGCTTCCTTTGAGTTTGTCGGTTTGTTGCAAGAGTTGCTCAACGCTGCCAAATTCTTTCAGAAGTAAGCTGGCGGTTTTAGGCCCAACGCCCGGGCACCCGGGGATATTATCAACCTGATCGCCTGTAAGCGCTAACCAATCAATTACTTGTTCTGTGGTTTGAATGTCGAATTTTTGTTTAACCTCTTCAATGCCTAAAATCTCATAATCATTGCCGGCAAACTTTGGCTTGTAAATAAACCGGTGATCACTCACGATTTGACCGTAATCTTTGTCAGGTGTCATCATATAAACGTCATAGTCAACTTGCGAAGCAAGCGTGGCTAACGTTCCAATGACATCATCGGCTTCAAAACCGGCAACCTGAAGTACTGGAATACGATAGGCTTCAACAATTTGTTTGATGATAGGCACTGATTTACGAATGTCTTCAGGCGTTTCTTGCCGATTGGCTTTATATTGAGCAAACGCTTCGTGACGAAACGTTGGACCGGACGGATCAAAAACAACGGCAATGTGCGATGGTTGTTCGCGGCGTAACACATCCTCCAACGTGTTGACAAAACCCAGTATGGCAGAAGTATTGACGCCTTTTGAGTTGTAACGCGGATTTTTGATAAACGCATAATATGCTCTATAAATCAGCGCATAAGCATCTAATAAAAAGAGCCTTTTCCGAGAAGCATGATCCGTGTCCATGATGTGGTATTTTTAGCGATTATGGCTTGTAGCCGGAGTTTTCAAGCATCAGTTGATAGTTGTTATCCTGCATCAACTGAGGAAGTGTTATGGATCGATGATTGTCCATGTACTGTGTCACGATTTGCCATCCGAGCCACGTGCCAATGCGCCCGGGTGAATTTTGAGAAACATACGACGTAAACGGCGCATCATTCAAATAAGCAGTCGAAATCATGGGGTCGGTACTGTAAAGCTGTTTGTGATCCAATATATTTAGCCAAATGGGCTTTTCGTTTTTCTTGCACCATTCCATCTGTTGCGGAGTATATCCCATTAGCACATTGGGTTGTTCATTAGGCATCAACGCAGCCAAAATATACATCATTTTCCCACGATAAAGCATGTTGTCTAAAAACCGATCAGACGGAGGCATGGGAAATTCCGTCAAAAGATAAGCAATGACAAAGTCAGACGCAACCTTTTCGCGACGCATATTACTCCGTAAATAAGCGTAAACGATTCTCTTATACCAATAATAATTTGAACCTAAATAGTTGTCTGCACTCAATGAAACCACATTATCATCCGTCACAACCGACTGATTAAACATTGAGACATGAAAATAAAATTGTGGAATCGGATGATTCGGGAAGAAATAGTGTATACGCTTGAAAGCATCTGTTAGCTTTGGTACAATATCCGAGTCGTTGGCATACTGACGAATTGTTTCACGAAAAACGCTACGTACAGCGGTATCTTCCAAAAAGGCACGTACCTGATCATTAACAGCCGGACTTCCTACAGTATCAAATTGCATCACATTATGCAAATAGAGATTCAAATAACTACCATATTTCGCATGAAGACGAGCTAACCCGTCAGCCACATGCAACGTGTCAATTGCAAAAAAATCTTGCTCAAAAGGTTGAATAACAACGTGTAACGAAATGGCATTCACATCTACATAAAATCGTTTTTTTGACGAGCAACTTCCAAAAAGCAGGGATGCGCAAAGTAGCAATAGCGGCAAATAGCGAGTCGAGGAATAAAATGATTTCGAGTTCATAACAAGATAGATGAATAAACAGATAAAGGAAAGCCCACCTATTGCAAAGCAATTTCAGACATGATCGGATAATGATCAGAATGATGCACCTTATCTACATGACTCCACACAGGATGAAATCTCGGAGAACAAAAGATATAATCGATGCGAAACGGGAAATACTTGCTGCTGTAGGTATTGCCATATCCCGAACCAACAGCGGCAAACGAATCGATTAGTTTACCTTTGATAGTTGTATATGTGTAGGAAACCGGTACGTCATTAAAATCACCGCAAACAATGACGGGATAAGGAGAATTCTTGATCACGGTTGCAACCGTATCCGACTGCTTGGCACGCAACCCATAAGCCTCATTCATCTTGGTGGAAAAAGTAAGCGCCACGTTGTGAAACTGTTCCGCTGAAAAATCACTCACCAAATCAGCATAATGCTTACGATCATTGAGCGAAAACTTGTTCGACTCCATGTGATGATCAAACACCCGAATCATCATGCCGTTTACGCGTATGTCAGCAAAGATGGTAGAATAATATCCTTTCGAGAATCTACAAATCCCGTGATTAACAATAGGATATTTCGAGAAAATGGCCAATCCTTCGGCTGACGTTTTGGTGTGAACCGAGTAGTGAATGTAGTGATACGGGAAATTGCTAAGCAAGTGCACGATGTTATTTTCAGTGACTTTGTTATTTGAGTGTTTGTAAACATAGAATTCCTGAAAACAAGCCACATCAGGATTCTTTTCGTTTATATATGAAAGCAATCCGCCACCAATCCGATCTTGTTTCACCGGCGCATATTGACCAAACGCATCAATATTATAACTCATCACAGTGATTGTAGGAGTATTGGGTGACAATGCGTGTTTAAACAAATGAACGGGAAATGTATTGGCTATGTTGTTGATACAGATAAGCGCCGTCACCAACGAAATGAGCGTCCATTTCCATCTTCTTGTGATAAGCCAGAAAACAAGAAATCCAATGTTGGCGACTAATAAAAAAGGGAATGCCAAGCCACAATATGCGAAAATAGACAAATGCAAAGGCTCAACCATGGTGGCAGCTTTTCCCATCAACATGCCAATGGCAAAAAGTACATTAAGCGTGAGCAATACTATCTTGACAATCAATTTCATATAGGTCGATATTTAAGAGTGATTGCTACGATCAAAAAGTTTTTTCTTCTCATCTGCCGACAAACTTTGGTAACCGGAACGTTTGATTTTCTCTAAAATCTGATCAATCTCTTTTTCGTTGTCGCGCTGTTGTTTATTGTAAAAAGCATCCGGCTTTACCCGATTGGATGTGACTTTAAATTTCTTAGGTCGTGGCTTAAACAGGGTGGTAATGGTATCTATCAATTTGTTGATTCCTTTTGTTAGGTCTTTACCTGCATGAAAGCGTTTTGCGAAAAAGAAACCCGCTAACGCACCTCCAAGATGCGCAAATTCACCTCCGGCATTGTTCGACGAAATACCCAAAATACTGACTGTTACTGTGAAAATGGCAATGTATTTCAGTTTTATTTTCCCAAAAAGCCAAAGTGAAACTTCAAAGTTAGGAACATGCGTGGCAACAGCAACAATGACCGCCATAATAGACGCAGAAGCGCCTAACAAGAAACTATTCTCCTTGACAACGGAAAAGTAAGGAAATAGATTGTAAGCGCCAACGTAAAAAAGCGCACCGGCAAAACCTCCTAATAAATAGATCCCCAACAAATGTTTTTGCGAAAAATAGAGCAAAAAAAGTTGCCCGAATCCCAGCAAACAAAGCAAATTGAATAATATGTGCCAAACTTCAACATGCAAAATCATATACGTGAGCAATGTCCAAGGTCTTGCCAATAACAAGGCCAAATTCGACGGTAATTCCAGATAGGTCAACCATCCTGTTCCGTCGATGTTGAACAGTCGTAATCCGATGATTACGATATGAACTAATACAAAAACGGCAATATTGAGATAAAGCAGTTTTTTCAACATTGTTCCGTGTTGAAAAGTGTGACGTAAATCGTCAAAATGAGGCATGGTCTTTCAATATTTAGAAGAATTTGGGATGTTTTTTCCAATACAGAATCAAGATTAATCCAAATAAAGCGCCGCCTAAGTGAGCAAAGTGTGCTACATTATCTCCCGAAAAGTTTGCAACGCCTAAAAACAGTTCTACTAAAGCATACATGGGAATCATGTAGCGTGCTTTGATGGGTATTGGAATAAAGAAAAGAAACAGTTTGGCATCCGGGAAAACCATGGCAAAAGCCAAAAGAATTCCAAAAATTGCACCGGAAGCTCCGATGGTAATTGGTTCAAAACCACCTTGGAAAATAATATGCGTAGCGGCGCTACCAATTAAAGGCATCAATTGATAAGACCAAAAAAGTTCTTGTACAATACCTGCGCCAACGCCGGTGAATAAATAGAAAAACAGGAATCGCTTTCCACCCCAAACTCGCTCTAAAACAGGTCCAAACATAAACAAGCCAAACATGTTGAAGAAAATATGGTCGAAAGACGCATGCATAAACATGTAGCTAATCAATTGAAGCGGATTAAACGCTGCCGACTGCCAATAATGGAGCCCCAACAAGACATCCAAATCAATGGAAGAAACCTTGGGTAAAACCACGCTTGTCAGCCAAACAAGCACATTGATGATCAATAAATTGAGAACGACTGGCGGAAGAAAGGAAAAAGGGGAACGTTGATTATTGTCCATAGGGGTAATTTTCAAGCAAAAATAGGGAAAATAGTGCTGTTTTTATGTCGAGAAACATATTTTATGAATGAAAATGGGGTTTTTTACAAAAAAAATTGCCTGCCTCTTGTTTTGTTAAGAGAATCGTGTATCTTTGCAATCGGGAATGAGCTATCCTGTTAATTTCTAACCATTAAAAATTTCACGTTTATGAACAAAGGAGAATTGGTGAGCGCAATCGCAGCCGAAGCTGGTTTAACAAAAATCGATGCAAAAAAAGCATTGGATGCAGCCATTAATGCAATTACTGAAGCCTTAAAACAAGGAGACAAAGTAAGCTTAGTTGGATTCGGAACTTTTTCAGTAGTACAAAAAGATGCTCGCAATGGGATTAATCCTGCAACAAAGAAACCGATTACAATTGAAGCTAAAAAAGTAGCTAAATTTAAATCCGGCGCTGAATTAGCTGAAGCTGTGAAATGATTTTTACGCTACATGCAAATTACTAAACAGGCTGTTAGGATTTACCCTTGACAGCCTTTTTAGTTATTAGATTTTTAAAAGAAGGTTTCTAAACTTGGCATGGCAGAAATCATGCAAAAAATAATCACGTGATCATCAGCCTGAATGGTCGTATTGCCATTTACAATGATACCTTCGCCGTTGCGCACTAATCCGCCAATGTTCACATTATCGGGCAAATTGAGATTCTTAACGCTGGATTGAGTAAACTTCGACCCTTCTTTGGCCACAAATTCTACTGCGATAGCTTCCACATTGGTCAAACATTTCACATTCGACACGTTTGCATTAATCGTGAATTGGTATATAGTGCTGGCTGTTAATAGTTTTTTGTTCAGGACAGCTCCGACATCCAAACTTTCTGCCATAGGAATGTACTCCATATTTTCCACTTCGGCAATGGTTTTCATAATCCCAAACCGTTTGGCAACGGAACAAGCCAGAATATTGGTTTCGGAATTATCCGTGAGAGCTACAAAAGCATTCATCTCCTCAATATCTTCTTCTTTCAGCAATTCCACATCGCGTCCGTCACCATTTATAACCAATACATTGTTCAATTTTTCACCCAAACGATGCGCTTTTTCTTTATCAATTTCAAATAGTTTGACACGCATGTAATCGGGAATACATTCGGCAATACGCTCAGAAATACGACTGCCTCCCATAATCATGATATTGTTCACTTCATATAATTCTTTCCCTGACTCCTTGCGTACAAAGTCTAAATTCTCAGGAGTGGTGATAAAGTAAACCAAATCAGAAGTCAAGACCTCATCACTGCCTTTTGGAATGATGGTTTCATTGTTGCGTTTAATGGCAACAATCCGGTAGCGGGAGTGATCAAAATACCCTGAATTTAAAGGTTTATGAATAATGGCGGCATGATCGCGTATTTTGATTCCACCAAGAATCATAATATCTTTCTCAAAACTCATATATTCTCTTAACCATGTTGCCTTCAGTGCATTTATAACTTCCATAGCGGCAAGCATTTCCGGATATATTAGCGATGAAATACCCATTTCGGTAAACATCGTTTTGTAATCCTGGCTCAAATATTCGCTGTTATCGATCCGCGCAATGGTTTTCTTCGCTCCTAATTTTGCTGCTAAAAGACAAGCAGTCATGTTTTCCGATTCATAAGGCGTCACAGCAATAAACAAATCGGCATTTTCAACCCCAGCTTCTTTTTGGCAATGAAGCGAAGTGGTAGGCCCAACTACCGTTTCAATATGAAGTGAAGCATTCATTTGCAACAGTTTCAAATTGTTTTCATCCAGAAGGGTAATTTGCTGACCTTCTCTGGAAAGCATTTTAGCTAAGTGTGTTCCTGTTTCACCGGCTCCGGCAATAATAATTTTCATTTGTTTGGAATACTATTTATGTTCAATCAAAAGATTCCTTATTTCAAAGAGAATCAATTCTATTATTTGATTTATGCAAAGATACACGATTTTCTTACAGGTTGCAACCGGACAATACCCGTTCCAATAATTCACCACGAAATGATAGTTGAGCATCAAACGATAAAATCCTATCAATAAGAAATGGCTTATCAATAGGATTTTTAGAGCCTCTCAAGGGAATTGAACCCTCGACCTGCTCATTACGAGTGAGCTGCTCTACCGCTGAGCTAAAGAGGCAAATTTTGCGGTACAAAAGTAGCTTAAAATTGATTAGCCGCCAAATTTTAGGTTACTTTCTTTTGCGCTCAGAATAAAGAGAACCAAATTTCCCGCATTATTTCATCAAGTCTGCCATCCATTCAAAACGTTAATAGCTTAAATTAGGGCATAACGTGGCACATGCTTTTTGATGACATTTAGAACTTTTCCAAGCAGTCAATATTCTGATTTACTGGAAGCTTCAAATGTATTAGATTTAATTATCAGAAGGCTATACATAAGAGTGTGCTCAAAACGTTGGCGTTAGACCTATCTTCTAACCCCTACCCCTGGCCTCATCCGCCTTCGTATATTTGCATTGAGTATCGAGACGCGATAAAAACACGATATTGGCAAACAACCCAGGAAGAAACCCAGAGGAATAGCGCTTCTCTTTTGGCAAAGATGTCAGAAGAACAAGTGAGGTCAGAAAGAAACCCAACGATCAAAGTCAAAAAGAAGATAATGAGGTGTTTCTTTTTCAGCAGACCTAATATAATCCTGAAACAGGGTTACAGGAAAAGCAACAACAATCAGCCCGGATTAAAAGGTAACTGTTTTATCGGCCCAAATCACCATATTGACACAATCGACCATGGTGGAAATCGGGCAGGCTTCCGTACTATCCAAATGACGCGATTGCAGGCAGGTTCCGCAAGCAAGTATTTCGCCGCCTATGCTTGTAAACTTTTTCATTTGCGCATCAACTTTGTATTTTTCGTGCACTAATCCTTCGCATTCCACGGCTTCTCCCATAAGGAACACTTTTACATCATGTCCTTGTTTTTTTGCCGTCACTGCAAAACGAAACGCATTCCATGCTTTTTCGTATTCCTTTGTCTCAATAATAATGCCAATCTTCATCGCTATAAGGTTATTGTTTTGAAATAAGTATTCCGTAATGATAAGGTGCAAGGATAAACGGTTCTTTATCGATATCGAATTTTCGCCTGTCAATCAACTGCACCATTTGTTCGGGTGTGGGTCGGATGCTTACATCGGGACCTCTCGGCGTTGAAATATCGCTGCGCCAATGGATAATGCCGATTTTCCCTTTCGGCTTTAGTATCCGGTATACTTCGGTAAAGAAATCCATAGGAGCA
>DAIDKM010000044.1 GCA_027450045.1 Paludibacter sp.
ACCGGAGTTGGACTTAGCGAGCGGGAGATTATTGAAAAGAACTTACCACTTCCCCATCGCGACTTGATTCCGATAAGCCTTGAAGAACAAATTATATGCTTTGCCGATAAGTTCTTCTCCAAATCACACAATAATAAAGAGTTTTCTATCGAAGAAGTACGCTCATCCCTTTCAAAATTTGGCAATAACGTGTTGAATCGTTTCGATGAATGGGCTTTCATGTTTCTTGGCACGAATGTTGGTGAATTGATACGCAAAGCCAAAGCTGAGTAACTCCTTAAATTGCCATGGGTGAGGCACAAAACCATTTGTGGCAACGGAGCTATTATCAAAACGTGGATGCACGGACAAGCGAACAGACAGAAAGCGGTTTAAGGTGACATTGGCAATTGTTTCCCAATCGAGATCCATCGTGTGATAGTTGGTAAAATAG
Source organism: Paludibacter sp. (assembly GCA_027450045.1). Lineage (GTDB taxonomy): Bacteria > Bacteroidota > Bacteroidia > Bacteroidales > Paludibacteraceae > Microbacter. The sequence goes on from DAIDKM010000044.1 coordinate 434, forward strand.
GATAAGCGAGAGCTGATATTCACATCACTTGAAATTTGTTTGGTATATTCGAGCAGTATCGAACTACCAAACTCATGCAACGAGTTATGACCCGGCAGAATACCATATAACCCTAAGTTGAAATTTGTGGTATTAGCCACATGAATGTAGCGATACGAAAGCGGTGTGATTAAAGCCGAAAAATCTTTTTTATATTTATAGTTCATACCGGCTCCTAAATCAAGACGATAAGGAGAGAATAGACCATTCATACGCGTATGTGAATTGATGCCTGAAAAGGAAGTCAGTGAGTAGGTTGTAAATTCACCTGAAATGCTGTAATACCAATTCTTTGCAGCCTTGACGCCCAATTTACTGGACAAACGAATTAAGTTGTCTGTAATCGAATAGCCTCTTACCGTATCGGAAACTTCGCTTTGAAGTCCCATGTGATAGGTGAAGTTATTATCGAACTGAATGCTTTTCTGATCATCATAATTAGCGTTTGCATTTAAAATAAACAGAGTCGCCAGATTGCTTTGTCCGCCCTGATACCAATTTGCTGAGGTGTAATTTTGGGATAATTGTTCCAATACACTTCCACTTGTCATCCAAGGGGCTTTCACTAATTTAGCAACCTTCATCTTTTTGGGAGAATATAACTCAAAGCTACGTCGAAGCTCCAACTCATGACGCTTAGGCGCTGAAATATGATGATTCACAAATTGTTCCGGGTTTGGAAGAGACGACATATCGTACTTGTAATATTCCGGATTTGTCAACATAAGTTGCGTTTTCTCCCAATCGCGAAGGCTATCGGTATATCTTGCGGCATAAAATGCAGGGTGGAAATAAGCAGAAACCGGACGACCAAAAGAGAGATAATTCTTCTCCATTTGGGCTACCACAGGAGCAGGCTTGGGATGAAAATGAATGTGGAGCCCGGTAAAAACCAAGTGCATAAACAATGGATTCGCCGCATAAAAAGAGTGATCGGGTAATAGTGCATAATTAACACCATTAACGGTATCAAGCGATGGTTGCTGATTTTTTAGCAATAAATTCATTGCTAAAGAATCAACATTCATATTCAATTGATTGGCAAACGACTGATGGTTAATGGTAACGGTATCTTGTTGCCCAAAACAAAACCACGCAAAGCCCGTAAAAAGAAGAGTGATCAAAAGTTTTTTCATACGTGTATTTATTGTTTACACTAAGGACGTATGGAACTCATCCCGTAAAAACGAGACTCGTTTCATAAGAGTTTTGATTCGTCAAGCTGCAAAAATAGTTATTTTGTGCCATGTCAAGCCCATATTCCTACTTGAATTAAGTTTAAAATGCAACACAATGAGATAGTTTCATCATTTTTAATGTTACTCTGATAGTTCCAATAAAGTGATGCACATAAAGTCTGACTGATAAACGCCAAACGGTTGCAAGTGGAAAAATAAGCTACCTTTGTCATTACAAACATCAACCTTGCAGCATGAACTTCGATAAGTCGGAAACCATTCTCGTAGCGCCACTGAACTGGGGATTGGGCCATGCGGCACGTTGCATTCCACTGATCAGACAATGGAAAGAGGAAGGGCACTGCCTCTTCTTGGCGGCAAATGGAGAGGCCTATCATTTACTGCACCATGAGTTCCCCACTCTGCCATTCCTTGAACTACCCGAATGGAGCATCCGTTATTCGCATTCACGCTCACAGGTTACCGCCATGCTGTTTCAGCTTCCCAGACTGCTCTGTTCCATAGCGAGAGAACATCGCTTGTTGAAACAAATTGTAAAAGATCATGCCATTACAGTTATCGTATCCGACAATCGGTTCGGATTATGGCACAGGCACATAAAGTCAGTTTACATCACCCACCAACTCATGATTAAAGCCCCGAAAAGTTTTCGATGGGCTGAACCTTTGCTTTGGCTGTTGCATCATTGGGTGATTTCACGTTTTGATGAATGCTGGATTCCTGACGTTTCAGGCAAAGACAATCTCTCAGGCGATCTGTCGCACAAATATCCATTGCCGCATCATGCACAGTATATTGGCTGGCTATCGCGATTTCCGGTGACCGCTACTCACAAACTCGACAAACACTACCACACGCTATGTTTGCTTTCAGGACCTGAACCACACCGGACATTGCTGGAAAAGAGTTTGATTAAGCGCTTTCGCGAAGTAAATGAACCAACGCTCATTGTCAGAGGAAAGCCTTCGGTGCACCAAGAACGCTATTCGATTGGGAATATCGATATAGTTTCGCACCTCGAAACCCATGAGATGCAAGCCTGTATCCTCGACACGCCAACTATTATCTGCCGCTCAGGCTATTCCACATTGATGGATCTAAAAGCACTGAATCGAAGAGCCGCCGAACTGATACCCACCCCCGGGCAGCCCGAACAAGCCTATTTAGCACATTGGAACAACTGTTCGCAAAAACATTTATAGTATCTTTGTCACGTCAACTTCTCATCCAAATATCGCCAATCATCATGAAGTCTCTCTACACAACCTTCGTGGACACCATGAACAAGGGGGAAAAGCTATTTCTTGTCCTGATAGACCCCGATCAGTTTACCCATGAAGAGCAGATAGTCCGGTTTGTCGAGCAGATGAATCAGGCGCAACCTGATATGATTTTGATCGGTGGGAGCCTCACCGTGGAAACAACAACAACCATAATCCGGCAAATCAAAAAGCGGTGCGCGTTGCCGCTTGTCCTGTTTCCCGGGAATACGTTTCAGTTTACGCCCGAAGCCGACGGCCTGCTTTTGCTCGCGTTGATCTCGGGACGTAATCCCGATCTGCTGATAGGGCAACATGTCGTCTTTGCACAAACCATTAAACGATCGGGCATAGAGACCATTTCAACCGGATACATCTTAGTGGAAAGCGATCACACAACCGCAGTGGAATACATCAGCAACACACAACCCATTCCACGTACAAAGCCGGCGATAGCCGCTGCCACAGCCATTGCCGGAACGCTTTTGGGAAATAGGCTCATCTATTTAGAAGCAGGGAGCGGAGCCTATCCACCCGTTCCTTCAGCCATGATTGCGGCTGTAAAAGAGGCCATTGAAGTTCCGTTGATTGTGGGGGGCGGATTGCGAACGGTTGAAGATATTCAAACCGCATTAAAAGCCGGCGCCGATGCAGTAGTCGTTGGCAACATTCTCGAAGAAAAGCCTGAATTGATGACCACCTTTGCCAAAACTATTCATCAATTTCACAAATAAACTATTTATGAACAACTACTTAGTAGCAAAACAGAAAGAAATTAGCGTGAAAATCGAGATAATCATTTGCAGAATCTAAAAAAAGCGTTACCTTTGCACCGCTTTTAGCCGTAATAGATGTTCGATTGATTCAGTAGCTCAGCTGGTAGAGCACATCCCTTTTAAGGATGGGGTCCTGGGTTCGAATCCCAGCTGGATCACTTAAAAAGCAAAGCCTTGTAAGTACATAACTTATAAGGCTTTTTTAATATCATACGGTTATCCTTCACGCTATGCTTTCTTATTCTTGTCATCCGTTGTTTTATAATGGATGAGTTTCGCTCTGAAAAAATGAGTACGAAATGAATCCGCCCGTTAACGTTGGGTTGCAGGAAACGCCTTAGCGCGTTGCAAGAGGAATATACTGACTGTTTGATGTTCTCTTGCTGCTTTCGGAGGTCAGGTAAACCCAACAATGAATCCCATCTTCCGCCCATTCTTCAGGAAATGCGACTGCACATTGTCCTTCGCCACGGGTGGTTATTGCTTTCGCTAAAAACACTTTTCGCTTTACAGGATTTGCCAATACGACGTTGACTTTATCCAAAGGAGATATTCCTAAGAATACTGCCGCGCTCCATGTCAATTTCACGGTTGACTCATCCGTGAGCGTAGCATTTACATTGTCTATTTTCTCCACGGTGCCTGTTGAAAGTTTCAACTGCGTGTAGTCGAACGTAAAATCAGGGAACGTGCCAACAATGGCATCGCGCATAGCAGACGAAATAACCTTGTTGACGCCTCCTGTGGAGCCAAAGGTGATTTTGAACAATTCGCGCATATAGCTTATTTCTTTGTTGATAAGTCCGAATTTAAGTCGCTGTGCCTGTTGCTTTTCGGTATTGGGATTGGAGGCAGGTCTGTACACCTTAATGATGTTGGTTCCATCTTTCAAGACGTTAGCCACCGTGTCACCAACCTTTCCCGAGATGGTGCCGAAAGCGATAGAGTTGATTCGTGCCATAGATTAATGTGTTTGTAAATAGTATGTAACCTTGTTATGATGTTCTTCCACGAAAAGAATTGTCTGTCGAAATCATTTCAGCAAGCATATTGTGCTATTCAATCAGTGCGGATGTTTTAAGTAAACCTCGTTGTATTGAGTACCAAGCGTTGCAAAGATAGTTCTTTGTTTTGGTAATTTTGTATAATAGCCACTATAAGGTTGTACTAAGGATACCTTATGGTTGCATTGGAGGATCATCGAAGGTACACCGAAGGAACGACGGAGGATCATCGAAGGTGCCACGCCTGAAAGTGGGAGGAAAGTCGGACGATAGTCGGAGGATCCTCGGAGGATGGTCGGAGGATCGATTTTGCCGAAAGAGAAATGAAAAGAACAAATAGCCGGATGTCAACCACTCAAAATTGGCAAACGGGAGTTGCCACAACGTGAAATCCCACCGTCTATTCATGTTGCAAATATAGACATTTTTTACGTAAAAACAAAACGGAACAAGAATACAACTGATGCCGGGATTAATGGCTGCTGAAACCAAAAGAGATAAGTCCTTCCTTGTCGCTCCAAAGGAAGCAACAACACCCTTTGCAAAAAGATGTAGCACTGAATAAAAAATTCAATGGGAATATTTGGAAGATTTAAATATTATGATGACCTTTGGAGAACAAATTAATAGTTTGGAGCTGTATAGCACAACCTGAACTGAGAAGAAGAACAGGCTAAAATGTTCGGGATGCTTCATTAGAAGTTGACAACTTCTTTTTTTTGGTAACAAGATAAAAGATTGGAACAAACGAAGGTTTACTCCATGCTTTAGTCAAAGTGAGATTCCAAGTCGCACCCCACTGTCATTTTTCGAAATACTGGCATTCATATTAAAAATATGATTTTGTGGATTATTAGTTGTATATTTTTAAAATCTAATGAAATGGAAAGTATTTATATAGTTGAAGCAAGAGTCCACTTCGTACCACAAATTGAAATACGGAATATTAAAAGATCATACAATGAATAATTCATTGACAACAATAGCATTTTCAATCTACTCCAATAAAGGAGTTTATGCGTTATTAATTGGTTCTGGATTGTCACGTCAATCAGGCATTCCAACTGGATGGGATATAGTTATTGACTTAATTAAAAGACTTGCTATTATAAATAAAGAAGATTGTAAGCCGACCCCTGAGGAATGGTTTAAAAACAAGTACGGCAAAGATCCTGATTATTCCGAAATTCTAGATAGGTTGGTTACAACCTCATCTGAAAGAGTTAATCTACTAAAGAGTTATATTGAACCAAATGAAAAAGAACCAGATGAGGGTTCAAAACAACCAACCGAAGCTCATAAAGCAATCGCAAAATTGATAAAAGCAGGCTATATAAAGGTTGTCATTACCACTAATTTTGATCGATTACTTGAAACGGCTTTAGAAGCTGAAGGTGTCCATCCTGTTGTAATTCGTCATGCAGATGATATTGATGGTGCATTACCTTTGGCACATAATCCAGTTGTCATATTAAAAATAAATGGTGATTATTTAGACAGCAGATTTCTAAATACAAAAGTTGAACTTTCCGAGTATCCTGAAAAACTGAAAAGCTATTTACTTCAAATAATTAATGATTTTGGCTTAATATCTTGTGGATGGTCAGGTAAATGGGATACGGGATTATCCAGTGTGATTAAGCAATCTGAAAATTTCAGATTTGGAAATTTCTGGACATATACAGGAAATTGCGAATCAGAGTTATCTGAATTAGCTTTACATAGAAGAGGGAAAACTCTACAAATACAAAATGCTGATTTATTTTTTTCTGAATTAGTAGAACGTATAGATGCATTATCGAATATCAACGACAATCATCCATTAAATGCTGAATTAGCAGTTACCAGATTGAAGAAATACATTGTAAAAGATGATGGAAGGATATTAGTACATGATTTACTTTATAATGAAACAGAAGCTGTTTATGAGAAAATTCAGTCTATTAAAGATTTTAATATTGATGCTTATACACAATTAAAGCCCAGAATTGAGTTTTATGAACAATCTCTTGATGTTTTACTTCCTCTAATTATTAATGGTGTGTTTTGGTCAAAACCAGAACATGAACAATTTTTCATTGACATTATAACACGCATTTCTGAACCTAATCCGCCTTCTAGTTCATATAATAAAGTAGCTCAGTGGTTTCATTACTATCCTACTCAGCTACTTATTTATGCAGCTGGGATTACGGCTGTAAAAGCACAAAAGTTTTCTTTACTAAATACTTTATTTAATATCAAAATTGCGAGCCATTATGGAGACAACTCTGGTAAAATATTTTTACTTGAAAAAATAAATCCAATGGCATTAGAAATGGACGTTTCTAACAAAATAATTAATGATATATTGGGTACAGCATATAGAATTCCTATTAGTTCTTGGCTAAATAAAAAAATAGGTCAATATTTTTCTCAAATAATTTATAGTCAAAGTGAGTTTAATGACACTTATGATATTTTCGAATATCTTTTATCACTAAATTATTTAAATATTGTTGGCCCATATGGCGGTCTTGATTGGGCTCCATCAGGTTTATTTAATTGGAGAAATTTTCGGAGGGACCGAGATTCTTTATTCAATACATTCTTTGCAAAAGCAGATCAAGAACAAGACAATTGGTTGCCAATTAAAATGGGGATGTTTAGTAGCTCTTATGCTACTTATCTGGAGATAAAACATCGGGCAGATGAGTTTCTAAAGACTATACATCATTAAAGTAATCCTTTGTTTGCGACAGCATCGCTTAATCTTTGTAAAAAAGAATTCCCCCGTTTTTCATTAGGTACAGCGAACCGAAAATAATCAAGCCCAATCACCATGAAAAGAATTATCGCCTTTTTACTAATGTTTGTGCCCTTTGTATGTGTGGCACAAAACCTGATTCGTTGTAACGATTCTACCTTCTATTTTGTGAGCCAGAAAGAAAACTATTATGCATATCTTAAACTTTCGGGCAAAATTGGTGATTCAGGTAATCCGCGTGTAATTGAGTATAACAACAAGGCTTTGCAAGCCATGCTGATCAACAAACAAAAATACCTGTCCAGGGGTGACGATGATACTTCAATTCTAAGTGAGTATGTTCTTGGAGAAATGAACTATTTCACCAATCTTTTTCAAACCAAACTGCAGGTGACAATGGTACCGGGTCAGCTTTTGACCGGTCAAAAAGTATTGATCTGGTATTTCGATCTGCCGGAAAGCCAACTGGAAACGAATGATGGAAAACAAATCACCGAACCTGCAATGAAACAGGTTTCCATTTCCATGATAAGCGAAGGATATATTTACTCCATCGGCACCACTCAATTCAAGTATCAATCTTTGGATGAATTGACAACCTTATTAACCCGCTTAATCACAACCGTGAGGTTTAGTCATGAACCAATCGATGCTAATACCCTTTGTGGCAATTAGACTATTATTCCTATGTATTTCCGTCAATCCCGGAATGTTCCATTAAATGTTGACCGCTTTGTTGTATGTGAAAACAGATAGATGATTTGCTCAAACATGCACTAAATAATGTCTGTATCAAATATTGAAAAGGGTCTATTCAATTTACAATCCTCCCTAAACAATATTGTACAGGGGCTAAAGTATAATGTTTACTATCTGTATCATTTTTTTAAAGCTATTCTTTTTATGGAAAATGTGTAAATGAATTCCGGAATAGTGCATTTTTATAGACGAATACCTGCTATGGCTTTCTCCAGAGCTGCCTCTTTTAATCCCGGAATGGCTGTTCCTTCTGCGCGAAAAACCGTGATGTCGGTCATACCGATAAAACCAAGTACGGCTTTCAGGTAAGGCGTCACAAAATCATAAGCCAACATGGGGCCTTCCGAATAAACGCCTCCCGTTGCTATGGCAAGATAAACCTTTTTGCCTTTCACCAATCCTTCGGGGCCATGTTCGGTATAGTGGAAGGTTAACCCTGCTCTGGCGATGTGATCGATCCACGCCTTTAAGGCGGAAGGAATACCGAAATTGTACAGGGGGGCCCCGATGACAACCACATCGGCTTCCATCAATTCTGCAATCGCATCATCGGATAGACGGGCAGCTTCCTGAAGTTCCGGTGGACGTTGTCCGGCAGTTGTGGCAAAAGCTATCAGATGGGTTTCAGTAATATGCGGGAGAGGGTTGCTTATGAGGTTATGTTCAACAAGTGTGTTGTCGGGATTGGCGAGTTGCAGTTTTTCCACGATGGCTTTCCCCAAAGGGAGACTGAATGAGTTTTCGCCGGTTACACTGGAGCTGATATATAAAATCTTTGTCATAGCTATTTTTGTAATTATTTTATCTTACTAATTGTTTTTGCTTGCAAAGATAGCTACATTTGCTACCTAAATGACAGCACTATCCCTGATGATAGTACTATCCACCGGTATAGCGAGATATAAAATGAACGGATATGTTTGAAAAAAATCTTGATAAGAAAGCATGTAATCAGAACCTGATGGCAATTCGTGATGCTTTGGATGTGTTGAATACCAAATGGAAACTACCTATCATCGTTGCGTTGAGTGAAGGCCCGAAGCGGTTTAACGAGTTGCAAAGAGCACTCGAAGGTATTACTCCCAAGTCGTTGTCAAAGGAGTTGAAAGATTTGGAGATGAACGAGTTTTTGTCCCGTGTCATTCATCACACTACCCCCGTAAAGGTGGAATATGCCCTGACTGACTACAGTAATTCTTTGCAAAAGGTGATTGAAGCATTGAAAGATTGGGGATCTCAACACAGGAAACGGATAACAGGGCAATGATATAACCCCGATAGATGGTAACAACAGCCAGTAAAATAATGTTTAATTCATAACTAAAGAGATGAAAATTGGATGGATCGGATTAGGCAAAATGGGAAATCCCATGTCCCGGCGATTGATAAAGGCAGGCTATGCCGTACAGGTGTATAATCGCACGAAAGAAAAGGAAGTGTATTTCAAACAACAGGGGATTGCCACCGCAGCCACCCCGCGTGCGTTAATCAGTGAAACGGATGTGGTTTTTATCATGGTATCGGACGATAGCGCCATACGCGAACTCTTTGGCGGAACCGATGGTTTGCTCAAAGAAAATTTGAGTGGGAAGATCATTGTAAACATGAGTACCGTTTCGCCGTCTATCAGTCGCGAGATGTCGGCTTTGTGCGCCGAGCAGGGTGGTGATTATTTAGATGCTCCGGTATCGGGCAGCGTGAAACCCGCCGAAGAAGGCACGTTGGTGATTATTGCCGGAGGCGACCGGAAGGTATTTGAAAAGGTGAAGCCATTGTTCGATCAGTTGGGACGCCTTTCGGTTTATGTGGGTGAATGCGGTGCGGGAAATACGGCCAAATTAGCCACCAATGCATTTCTGGCAATCATCACTCAGGGATTGGCCGAAGTGACACTTTTTGCCGAACAGAAAGGAATCCGCAAGGAAGATTTGTTCACTATTTTAGCCAATAGCGCGATGGCGAGTCCTTTTGTAAAGATGAAGAGTGATGCAATTTTGCAGGATAATTTCAATGCCGCTTTTGCTTTACGGCATTTAGCCAAAGATTTGCGTCTTGCCAAAGCTGAAGGATTGGACAAGCCGCTGGGGAATACGGCTTATCAATCGTATCAGGAAGCGGAAAAGACCAACCTTGCCGATGAGGATATTATCGCTATCCTGAAGTACCTGCAATAGACAGGGATATACAAAACCCACTAACTATAAAACAAATGAACATGTTTGCTATGATAACCCAATGCTTCTCTTCTCTTACCAAGAAAAGAGTGATTCTTTATAGTATTCTAATTATGGGATTGGGAAATCTTGGTTTCTCACAAACGGCTCAACCTACACCCGTACAGGCTTCACCATCGACCAATAAGATAGTTTCCGACAGCTTAGCCCGCCTGAGAAGAGCAAAAAACGCAAGGATAGAGCATGCACTGCGTCTAAAAATGATGTCGGCTGTCGACACGCTTACCATGAGTGATTACATGATGAGCATTGACCGGGTGAATGACAAGTTGAATTCCATTATTGACAGTTCAAAAATGGGGTTTGAAGTGGTGAGAATGGGACGCAACCTTGATCGTATTACGAATGATATCAGTCTTATTCGGCAGAACATGGGGCGGCGTCGTTCGGGAACGAATATCAAGAACCTCTATCTTTATCAAAGCTTTACATCCAATTTGAATAATGAAAACGATTTCATTGAAGCGCGCCTTGACAAGTTGTACAATTCGGTATATCATGCCAAATTACGCTTGAGAACAGCTTTGTCAGATTCCATTTTTCGTGTAATGTACGCAGATAGTAGTCTTCGAAAAGCACTCAGCAAAAAATTAATTCGTCTGGAGAGGAAATGGGTTAGAGTGGATAGTTTGACAAAAGACGGAATAAACACCCTGAATACGCTAAAGGTTAAGGTATCCGACAATGCTATCACGTTGTCGAACATGCTCAATATTATGGACAATCGTTTGGATAGGGCCGGACAGCAACTTTTTGGGAAAGAGACAAATTTCTTGTGGCAAACATCATTGCCCGATACGCTTTCAACGAAAAATACCAAGCCCATCGTCAATGTTTTAGAAAGTGAGCAAAAGGCTGTAGGATATTATATCAGTCAGACTTCGAGACAACGCAGCATAATTATTGTGCTTGGCATCCTCTTGTTTGTGTGGTTGTTTATGAAGCGGCGACAATTGAAAGCATTCCGCAAACACGATGCAACCTTTGCGTTTTTGCATTTACAGTACCTGAATACCCGTCCTGTTATGTCGCTTTTTGTTGTATTATTGAGTCTTATGCCTTTTTTCGATGCCTATGCACCGACCACCTACGTAACCTTTGAGTCGTTGCTGTTGTTATTGGCAGTCTCCATCATCACGTATGAAAAATGGGCACGTCCTGTGTGGGGAGCATGGATGGCTTTGGTGGCATTGTTTATTACAGTTGCCGTAACTAATTTATTCATCGAGCCGACTTTATTTCAACGTCTATGGCTTTTGTTGTTAGATGGAAGCATCGCAGTATTTGCATTTCGTTTCATCCAAAAATTAGCAAAGGATACCCCTTTCTATAAATGGATTAAGCTTGCGACGATTACCAGCATTGCGTTAGCCTGTCTCGCCATCCTGAGTAATCTTTTCGGACGCTTTTCTTTGGCGGGCATTTTTGGTATTGCTGCTATTTTTGCCATTACACAGGCCGTGACGTTACCAATTTTTGCAGAAACAGTGATTGAAATGTTTTTGTTGCAATTGCAATCAAGTCGATTGAAAAAAGGCACTAACAAACCTTTTGAAAGCTCTGTGGTAACCAACAAAATCAGACTGCCACTACTGCTTATCGTGGGGCTGCTATGGCTCATCATGTTAACCTCAAATCTTACGATTTATCATTACATTAGCAACAGCATTAGTGATTTTCTAACGGTGACAAGAACGATCGGGAGCATCTCTTTCCAGATGTCGAGTGTTCTCCTATTTTTCGTGATTATCTGGATGGCGCATATTTTGCAACGTCTCATCACGTTCTTGTTTGGAGAAACAGGCAATGAACTGGAAGATATCACTGCGGAGACCAAAGGACAGCATTCGCGATTGCTCATTACCCGATTATTGGTGTTAATTGGCGGGTATCTGTTAGCTATTGCTGCTTCCGGTTTACCGATTGACAAACTCACCATCATCATTGGCGCCTTAGGTGTTGGCGTCGGTATGGGTCTGCAAGGCATCGTGAATAATTTTGTGTCGGGTATTATCTTAATCTTTGACGGCTCGCTGCAAATTGGCGATGAAATTGAAGTGAATGGACAAGCTGGAAAAGTGAAAGAGATAGGATTGCGAACCAGTACGCTTAGTACTGCCGATGGCGCCGAAGTTATTATTCCAAACGGAATAATGCTTTCGCAAAATATCGTCAACTGGACTTTCAGCAACGACCAACGTCGGGTGATGATTGAATTTTCGTTGTCAGGCGATGAGTTGGACACCAACGTCATTAACGATACGATAAACAACATTATCGGCAAACTACCCAATGTGACTACGAAGAATAAACCGGTGATTTTGTTCACCAAGGTTCATCAGGAAACCTGCTGGCTGACGGTGCGTTTCTGGAGTAACATTTCCAATGTGGAGCAGGTGAAAAGCATGGCCATGTTGCAACTTAGCGCAGCATTCAAAGCCAAAAACATGAAAATGGAATAGGTAACAACCCTATTCAACAAACGCCACTTGACGGGCGTCTTGTGTATATTATTTTCATTCTGTTTGGAAAATAGCACTAATCTTTTGTAACTTGCACCCAAAATCAATAAAAGAGGGCGATGCTTTGGCATTACCCCACTGTTGATCAAGAAACAATCATGTATACACCCATTAAATCCTAAAAATTATGTTACACGTCGGAGATCGAATACCTGACATGCTCGTGCAGGATCAAAACGGAAATCCGTTTGAGACAAAAAATCTTATTGGTAAAAAAACTATCCTCTACTTCTACCCCAAAGACAACACATCGGGATGCACCGCAGAGGCTTGCAACCTCAACGAAAATCTTTCTTCATGGGCGGGAAAAGGGTATCAAATTGTAGGTGTTAGTCCCGATAGCCCCACATCGCACCAAAAATTCATGGCCAAATATCAGTTGAACTTCACCTTATTGGCCGATACTGAAAAAACACTTGCTACCGCTTGCGGCGTTTGGGCAGAAAAAAGCTTGTACGGCAAAAAGTATATGGGAATTTTGCGTACCACGTTTGTCCTGAATGAACAGGGAATCATCACCCATGTAGTTGAAAAGGTGAATACAAAAGAACATTCGCAACAACTTGAAACCATGGTGCTCTGAGGTGTCAAAAAAAATCGTGATCACTCATCCAAACGCTAAGTCCAACACGTCTAACCTATAACAAAACCACTTCTAAATTATTATAGTATGAAAAAAATTGGATTTTTAGTGCTATTTGCCATGTTTATTGCATTTAGCGTCATTGCTGTTCAAACAGCAAAAGTTGTTACTGCTCCAAAAGCTACGGACACTGTTTCTCAGGTAGTGAGTCAAAATCAAAGTCAAGCTTTGCTGGAAAGCAAACTGTCTCCTGATCAATTATTTGAATTGGAGAAAATGCGAACAGGAGTACATGACGACGGCAACCCACTTGGATCCGTAGGTATTGTGATTATCTCTACCATGCCTTTTTTGACGGCTATTCTGATTGTCTTTTTCGTGATGTATTCCAAACGCAAAAAAGAACAACAATTTGTGTCTCTCTACGAAAAAGCGATTGAGTCCGGCAGAGAATTGCCGGCAGACTTTTTTAGAAGGCCTCAGGAGGATCAAAAGAGTCACTTATTGAAAGGCATGATCTGGTTTGGCGTTGGCATGGGAATAACGATTGGCGGTTTAATTCTTATGGGATATAATTCCCCATGGGCGTTCGGATTGATTCCGACATTGGTTGGAATTGCTTACGGCATCAGCTATTTTGTCGAAAGGAAAAATAAATCGAACGCCACCAACAATGAGTAATGCAGATGACCTCAAGTGGGTCATGCAAGTCACGTTATTCGGGAATAAAAATGCATTTGATCCGCTTGTCCGAAAGTATCAATCACCCATCAGAAGGTTTTTTCTCAACCTGACGATGGGTGATACATCGCTAAGTGATGATTTGTCACAAGAAACTTTTATCAAAGCCTATTTGCAGTTAAGTAGTTTTCAGGGACTTTCGGGTTTCTCAACGTGGTTATTTCGTATTGCTTACAACGTTTTCTACGATTCCATACGCGCTCAAAAAGGGAAGGAAGAAGTGTCTCTTGATGAAGTAGATCGCCATTATCATACGGAGAATGATTATTCAGCCGAAAATGCCGACCTTTACGCAGCGCTTGCCAAGTTGAGGCACGAAGAACGAACTGCCATCCTACTTTGCTATATGGAAGGATTGAGTCATACGCAAGCATCGAAAGTGATGGAATGTCCTTTGGGAACCCTGAAATCGTATGTATCGGCAGGCAAAACAAAGTTAGCTAACCTATTGCAATAGTTTATACTCTTTAATGTTAATATAAAATGAACGATCGACAGCTTAAACAGCTCTTGAAACAACATAAACAAGAGATTCGCGATAACGGATTTTCCAGTAAAGTGATGCATCACCTTCCGGACAGGCAACCTGTTCCTGTCTTGGTATGGATTTTTGCCACTATCGGCACATTGCTTTTTATAGTCATAAGCGGAATTCAACGGACAACGGATATGATCATTCTGATGATGGAAAAAGCCCCGTGGTGGACTTTGCCAGTAGTTAGCACAGCCATGGTCTCTATTTTCTTAGTGGGATTCTTCTTCCACGAACGTAAAACATCTGTGTCGTTGATCCTAAAATAAAAAAGGCGACTATTCCGAAAAACAGTCACCTTTTGATATAACTCAAAATAAACACGCTATTTGCAAACTACGCAACCGGTGCACTTTGAAAGTTCACCGCGAAAACGTTTCTCCACCAAATTGCGTATACGTTCCTGTAGCACATCGATACGAATGTTATCAATGACGTCAGCCATAAACGCGTACATCAACAACAACTTCGCATCGGCCTCCGAAAGCCCCCTGGTACGCATGTAAAACAGAGCGGTTTCGTCCAATTGACCAATGGTGGCGCCATGCGAACATTTCACATCGTCGGCGTAAATTTCCAATTGAGGTTTTGTTTTCATTTTTGCAGTCGGAGTAACGCATAAATTCCGGTTCGTCAGCATGGCCTCTGTCTTCTGAGCATCCTTAGCGACTAAAATCTTTCCCGAAAAAGCGCCTACCGACGAATCGTCCAACACATATTTGTACAACTCGCGACTTTGACAATGCGGTTTTGCGTGAATAAGCAATGTGGCATTGTCAATATGTTCTGCTTTGTCGCCAATTGCCATACCACAAAGCATAGTCTGGCAATATTCACCCTGCAAATCAATCTTCACATCATTACGGGTCAATCCGTTATGCAACACAATTTCATTGACCAACACATTGGAAGAGGTAGCCTGACGCAGATACAACGAAGCAATATTTGTCGTTTTGTTGTGTGTATTCTCTAACGAATAATAGTCGAACGTAGCATTCTCACCTACAAAAACTTCTGTCACACGGTTACTTAGGAACTGGACACCATCGGCAGTATGTGCACACTCCAAAAACTGAGCTTTAGCGCCCTCTTCGATAATAATTAAATTGCGGCTGTTTGCCATGAAATCAACATCAGAGCGCATAATATCCACCAACTGGATAGGTTTTGCAAGCGTAACACTTTTAGGTACATACATGAAGAAACCGTCTTGCGCAAAAGCCGTATTAAATGCAACAGTGGCAACTTCACCGTTAGGCGCCAATTGATTATAATACTTCTTCAATAAATCGGGATATTTCTCAGCCGCCTCATTGAGTCCACAGACGATCACGCCTTCGGGCAATGCTGGTTGATGAGGAGCAATGTAGAAGCTATCGTTCACCACAAAATAAACCCACGAAGTAATGCCGGGCACATCGCACCGAAACACGTCATTGGGACTTGCCGGAATAGATAACCGGTTAATATTTAGCCCATAATCAACAGCAAAAGCTGAAGATAAATCGGTGTACATGTAATCCTCTAAACTTGAAGAAGGGAATCCCATGCGGATAAAGGCATCCATAGCAGCATCACGCGGAGCATTCAACAAAGGAGCACACGGTTTTTGAATGGCATGACTAAATTGTTGATATAGTTCTATATATGTTTTTTCTGTTGACATAATCTTATTGTCGTAAATACGTTTGGCTTTCGCTATCCCGATCTCTCATTGAAAAGCATTATTCAAAAGAGTTTGTTTTGTGTGCAACACATCGTACAATGGGAAACGTATGGTAAGAAACTCTTATGTTTTGCAAACAATCATCGTCACTCTTCATCCACTTGTTGCTTGATCCATTCATAACCGCGTTCTTCCAACTCAAGCGCTAATTCAGCTCCTGCGGTACGCACAATTTTGCCCTTGTAGAGGACATGCACAATATCTGGCTTAATATAATCGAGCAAACGTTGATAATGGGTAATCACAACACAGGCATTGTCATCCCGCTTTAGCTTATTCACACCTTCGGCCACAATACGAAGCGCATCAATGTCGAGTCCGCTGTCCGTTTCGTCAAGAATCGAGAGTTTAGGTTCAAGCATCGCCATCTGGAAAATCTCGTTGCGTTTTTTTTCTCCGCCCGAAAAACCTTCATTAACCGAACGGCTTGCTAATTTACTATCAAGTTCCACCAATTCCTTCTTTTCACGCATCAATTTCAAAAAATCGGATGCCGAAATAGGCTCCAATCCTTTGTAAGCACGATGGGCATTAATGGCAGTACGCATAAAATTGGCCATACTGACACCGGGTATTTCGACCGGATATTGAAAACTCAAAAAGATTCCTTCGCGCGAACGATCTTCCGGCTTCATTTCCAACAGGTTCTTCCCATTGAAAAAGACTTCCCCCTGTGTCACCGTGAAAAGCGGGTTGCCGGTCAACACTGCTGACAGGGTACTTTTCCCCGATCCATTGGGACCCATGATAGCATGAACTTCGCCTGCATTTACCGTTAGATCGATGCCACGCAAAATTTCCTTCCCATTTATCGATGCATGTAAATTCTTTATAGTCAACATAAATGATTCATTTAAAATTTCATACTCTTCATCCCTTCATTGACATCAAATGATAACAAAGGAATAATATGCAAAGATAATCAATAAATAGAGGGTTGGTCGGTACATTCTCTTCAATCATGTGTTAATTTTGCAGCGTTAAACTCTCAACTTATTGAAATGATTAAAATTGACATAGATGACCACTCCGGCTTCTGCTTCGGTGTAGTCAGAGCAATAGAAAAAGCAGAAAATGAATTGCAAACATCGACACCATTATATGGGTTAGGAGATATAGTACATAATGAACTTGAGGTAGAACGTCTTCACAACAAGGGGATGATCACGCTTTACGCAGATACCGTTGAAAAAGCTAAAGGTCAACGGGTTCTTATTCGTGCGCACGGCGAACCACCATCCACGTACGACACGTTGCATAAGCTTGGCGTTCAAGTTATTGATGCAACATGCCCAGTTGTACTACGGCTGCAACAACGCGTAAAAACAGCCTACGAGACTCATCCGAAAGAAGAATGGCAAATTGTGATTTACGGAAAAAAAGGTCATGCTGAAGTGATTGGGTTAGTAGGTCAAGCTGACAATAACGCCATTGTGGTGGAACATCCGGACGACCTGGACCGTATTGACTTTAACAAAAACATTTACCTCTTTTCTCAAACCACAAAATCATTGAACGGATTCAACGATTTGATAAACAATATTCAAAATAGAATCAGCGCGAACGTTGTTTTTGAACATGTGGACACGATTTGCCGACAAGTAGCCAATCGAATCCCAAATATTCGTATCTTTGCACAAAATCACGATGTCGTGTTTTTTGTTAGTGGCGAAAAAAGTTCAAATGGGAAAGCGCTTTTCGACGAATGCCAAAAAGCCAATCCAAACTCTCATTTAATTTTCAAAATCGAAGACATTAACCCTAAGTCTTTAGCCAATATTACATCAGTAGGTATTTGTGGCGCAACTTCCACTCCAACGTGGTTGATGGAAAAAGTTGCCGAAAAAATCAAAGACATAGCTTCTCAACTAACTAACAATTAAAATATTATGTATCAACTAAAATGTGTCGGAGTGCTTACTTCAGGGGGCGATGCTCCGGGAATGAATGCCGCATTGCGTGCCGTGACACGAAAAGCAATTTATCATGGCATTCGCGTAAAAGCAATTTGCCGTGGTTATAAAGGTCTGATTGCCGGAGAAATAAAAGAGTTTCAAACGCAAGATGTCAGCAACATCATTCAGCAAGGCGGCACAAAACTTAAGACGGCACGAAGCATGGAATTCAAAACGCAGGAAGGCATGCAAATGGCTTACAACAATTTGAAAAAAGAAGAAATTGATGCTTTAGTGGTGATTGGCGGTGATGGAACTTTTACCGGAGCACGCGTTTTTTCACAAGAGTATTCGGATATCCCCATCATTGGTATTCCCGGTACAATTGACAACGATTTATATGGCACCGATTATACGATAGGCTACGACACCGCGCTTAATACCATTGTGCAAGCGGTAGATAAAATACGCGACACAGCCAGTTCGCATGAGCGTCTTTTCTTTATTGAAGTGATGGGTCGTGATGCAGGCTTTTTAGCACTTTATGGAGCTATTGCTTCAGGAGCCGAAGCAGCTATCATTCCTGAAATTGTAACAAATACCGATCAGTTGAATGAATTAATTGAGCAAGGCTTCCGAAAATCAAAAAACAGTAGTATCGTGCTGGTAGCCGAAAGCGACATTACCGGCGGTGCCATTGGAATTTCAAACCGATTGAAAGAAAAATATCCTGAATATGATTATCGCGTCACCATTTTAGGACATATTCAACGGGGCGGATCTCCAACAGCTAATGACCGGATATTGGCAAGCCGTATGGGAGCAGCCGCTATTGACGCATTACTCGAAGATCAACGCAACGTGATGATTGGCATCGTAAACAATGAAATTGTATATGTGCCATTCAGCAAAGCAATTAAAGATGAAAAGCCGGTGGATAAACAGCTTATGGATGTGCTTCGTATTTTGTCTATTTAACGCACATTTACGATTGGAGAGACCCATACTTGAATCGTTTTTGTAACATTACACGTGAGAAGAAACATTTCTTCTCACGTTCTTTATTACCTGACAGATGGCTTTATTCATCCAATATCAACCCATAAAATGAAACGGGCATTAAATCGCGGTTTAATCCTATCCCTTATTTATTTGCAAGTTTCAAACGTCCTCTAAAATCAAAATTATTTACAAATGAAAGTTCGAGTTCGATTTGCCCCAAGTCCTACAGGGCCGCTTCATATTGGCGGTGTGCGTACCGCTCTGTATAATTATCTCTTTGCCAAACAACATGGAGGTGACTTTTTGTTGCGCATTGAAGATACCGATGCTGCCCGCTTGGTTCCCGGAGCCGAAGCGTATATCAACGAGTCGCTTCAATGGCTTGGCATAAAGGTAGATGAAGGGGTAAAAGAAGGAGGTGCGTATGCTCCATACAAACAAAGCGAACGAAAAGAGATTTACAAACGCTACGTTGAACAGCTTCTTCACGAAGGGAAAGCGTACTATGCATTTGACACTCCCGAAGAATTGGAAATTAAGCGATTGGAAATCAAAAACTTTCAATATGATGCTTCTACCCGCATTTTGATGTGCAATTCGTTGACACGCTCCGAAGCGGAGGTGAAAGAACGAATAAACAACGGAGAGCAATACGTGGTTCGCCTTCGCATTGAGCCGAACGAAGAAATTCATGTGTTTGATGTCATTCGTGGGGAAGTCGTCGTTAACTCGTCGATTTTAGATGACAAAGTGCTTTTCAAATCATCGGATGGACTACCAACCTACCACTTAGCAAACGTGGTGGATGATCATCTGATGGAGATTTCGCATGTTATCCGAGGTGAAGAATGGCTTCCTTCGGCTCCGTTGCACGTGTTGCTTTACCGCGCATTCGGATGGGAAGAGAATATGCCGCAGTTTGCCCATCTGCCTCTTCTGCTAAAACCCGAAGGCAATGGTAAACTGAGTAAACGCGACGGCGATCGCCTTGGATTTCCCGTCTTTCCACTCGAATGGAAAGATCCAAAAACAGGCGATGTTTCAACAGGCTATCGTGAAACAGGCTACTATCCTGAAGCAGTGATCAATTTTTTAGCACTGTTGGGATGGCATCCTGAAACCGATCAGGAAATTTTTTCCATGCAAGAACTGATTGAACAGTTCTCGTTTGAACGTTGCAGCAAAAGCGGCGCCAAGTTTGATTTTGAGAAAGCCAAATGGTTCAATCACCATTATTTGCAACAAAAATTCGTGGATGACCTTGTGAAGGAATTTCAGCCGGTTTTGCAATCAAAAGGCATTTTTGCCGATAAGACAATGATTGAAAACGTCGTGGCTTTAATGCGTGAACGGCTCAATTTTGCTCAGGAACTTTGGGAAACTACATCCTATTTTTTTGTAGCACCTATTATTTACGACGAAAAATCGGTGCAAAAACACTGGAAACCTGAAACAAAGAATCAGCTTTCGGAATTAATGGCACAAATCGAAACAATGGCTGACTTTGGCACAAAAAAAGAAGAAGACGAAGCCCTCATCATGGAATGGATCAAGAGCAAGGAATACAAAACCGGCAACATCATGAATCCTTTCCGTATCGCTTTGGTAGGCGCATCCAAAGGACCTCACATATTCGATCTCACAGCCATCATCGGCAAAGAAGAGACGCTTCGACGCATCAAAAAAGCCATTGAGGTAATTCAGTGAAACATGTATAAACAGACGTAATGTTTCAGATAAAGCTTTAGCATTATAACACACTGATCATCAATAATGATTTGGTGAATTAAAAAGTAAAATGGTGGGTACAGGCCCGCCATTTTTTACATTAACAGGTGCAGAACGCAGCTATGACCAGACAAAGATTCCTGCGGGGTATGCATTCGGGGTATGCATTCAGGGTATCGACAACTATGTCTGGTTGCTTTAATAAAACAGGGTAAAACGGATAATCAAATAGCCATTGGCGAACATAAAGACCAGATAACAACTTTCCCGTTCCATCTTCACAGAAAAGAGCAAAAATCAGATGAAATTGTTTGAAAGATTGTGATTTATTGAATATCTTTGGAGGTGAAAACAGAATCTGTGACATCAGCGAATCAATAGGTTGATATTATCCACAATTTATATCCTTTCGGCCACAAAATAAACAGTTAACTTACTAAATTTCAGCGTATGAAAAAAACTATGCAGTTCACGCTTCTGGCGTTTTTTCTATTAACGTCAGCCGCTTGTCACTCGACAAACAATCCACGTTTGATCCACAATTTTGATGACAATTGGCGTTTCCATCTGGGAGATACCACCAATGCACAAAGCAGTACTTTTCAGGATGGCACATGGCGCAAACTTGATTTGCCACACGACTGGAGCATTGAAGGTGCTTTTGATGAAAAAAGTCCTGCAGGGTATGGAGGCGGTTATCTGAATGGGGGTCTAGGTTGGTATCGAAAAACATTTACCTTAGACAAAAAATTAGAAGGTAAAAAAGTTTTCATCGATTTTGACGGTATTTATCGAGACAGCAAAGTATGGATCAATGATCATTACTTGGGATTTCGTCCCAATGGATACATTTCATTTCGATATGATTTGACACCTTATCTGCATTGGGATAAACCCAATGTAATAGCCGTAAGGGTTGATAATTCCAAACAACCAAACTCTCGATGGTATTCCGGTTCGGGGATCTATCGCAATGTCCGTTTAGTTTTCACCAATCCGGATCG
>DAIDKM010000045.1 GCA_027450045.1 Paludibacter sp.
ACACCGGCAGGATATGTTGCCGTAATCTCCACCATTCCTCCTTCTAAAAAAGAAAACATCCGTTTAGCATGTTCCTTCTCCTGATTGGCAGTCTCTTCGAAAATAGCCGCAATTTGTTCATAACCTTCTTTTTTTGCTGTGCTAGCAAAATAGGTGTAACGATTTCTCGCTTGCGATTCACCGGCAAACGATTTCAACAGATTTTGTTCGGTACGGGTACCTTTGACACTTTTACTCATAAGATGTTGTTTTTAAGGTGAAACATTTACAATTGCTCCTCTCATATCCCCATTTGATTTGTAAAGGTACACAAAAGATAATTATCAACCAAGGAAATCATGGATCATCTTCTTGATTTATTAAACAATTGTGGGGTTCATTAATTTAGAAAATGAGTCTGCATTACCCAGAGCAGGCATCAAAGAATCGATTTAATAGCAAGAATGCTATACAGAAGATAGAATAATGCGTGAATGAAGAAACCTTTTTTCAACTAAGTGCCATGACAAAATAGCCGTAATTAGGGTAAACAGGAAAGCATAGGCAAATTTTAATACCATATTATTCCCTTCAATATTATAGTTAACAATCATTTGAATGATAGGAAAATGAAACAAATATAAGCCATAAGAGAAATCTCCGTATTTTCCGAAATTATTTACAAAACTCAAATTATAAGCAAAGAAAATTACGATTATGGCCAAGGCAATCGGTTGAATAAAATTAAATATCAATGAGTTTTGGTATATAAACAAAGCATATATCAAAATGGATATGACAAATAATAATTTTAATTTCCTTTGGAACCAGTCATAATATAGAAAGATAATTCCTCCAGCAAGAAAATAGGACAATTGTCCTACAAATTGCCTTGCTAATTGATGAAAAATCAGAACTGAATGTTGAGAAAAAACATATTCCATTCCTATAGCATACAATATAGAAATAAAATATAGGAGAATGAACATCCAAATCGAGTTCCATTTTTTATATAACAAGAAAATCAAGGGAACAATTAAATAAAATGAAATCTCTATTTTTATTGTCCACAGTGAACCATTTACAAAAGGTAGAGGATTATTACCGAAGACGCCAGGGAGAGTTGGGGCTATAAAATTGCAAAACAATAAATTACTTACAGTGTATTTAATCCATTGCGATGACGAGAAGAAATAATTGAAAAAGGAATTATTACTCAACATTACGCAAAAAAAAGCCATGAAAATTACCACTAAAAAATATGCTGGCAAAATTCTTTGTGCTCTTTTCTTGAAGTATTTAACAACATGAGGTTGTTGATGATAACTTTTGAAAATTAAGAATCCGCTTATAATAAAAAAACCCTCAACGGCTACTGATGACGATATTGGCAAACTATATGGGAGCCCTGACAATATCATAAAATGGTCGCACAACACAATAAAGGCAAACAAGAATCTCAAAAAATTGAAGCTATTGATATTTAACTGATCTTTTTCTTGTCTCATCGATATATCTATTCAATTTATAAGAGATTATTTAATAATAAGCAATTTAGTAATAGCATGCTGACTACCATCTGCTGAAGTACAAATAACTAAATACACCCCTGAACTGACTCGTGAGCCGTCGGCTTTGTTTCCATTCCAGGTGGCAATTCCTCCGTTGGAAATCGTTTCATAAACCACATTGCCATTTAAGTTTGTGATTTTTACTTGTGTGTCAGCAACCAAACCGGTGATCGTAATTACGCCATTGAAATCGGGACGTACCGGATTGGGATAGGCATACACATTATTAAAGGTAGCTGTCGCCTGAGTGGCATTGGTCATATAAGAAATAATGCCCTGATCGGTTCCCACAAATAACTCCCCTGTCTGATTATTCAGCGCTAACGATAAAATGGTATTCGAGAGCAAAGGACTATTATCAATAGTAAAATGTTGTAAAGTTTGTACTCCATCAGGAGATACTAAATAAAGACCGGAAGTCTGAGTTCCGATCCATTTTCGATTCGCTCCATCAACGGCAATAGCGTTGACACGTTCAGTCCCCAGCAAATAATCGGCTAAGTTTGTGCCATCATTCCGTGGCACTTTGATGCGCGAGATGGTAAAGTTGGACGCAAATACATTATTGGGATTTTGAATTACAATCGGGCCTTTCATGGTGCCAATCCAAATCTGATTATTCAAATCTTGTGTAATACAAAAATAAAAATCTGACGAAAATACATTCCCATCCTGATCGACAAACGAAGAAAAAAACTTGGATTGATTATCCTGCTGATTATTTAAAGTTCCATTGTCATCAAAAACAAAAATACCAGGACTTAAACGTGCAGAAACCATCCATTTACGATTTGTATTTGCTCGATCAACCATTAATGCAATTAGTGTTGGTAAACTTGATGGCAACTGATTACCTGAAAAAGATAAAGAATGCATATTCCCATCAGGAGATAAATATTTAACAAAATTATTAGCAAAGGAATTGGCAAACCATATATTCCCTGATAAATCAAAGGTTAAGCCATCAATACAATCATAACCAAACGGATTTCCTGGTAATGCGTTTTCTATTTCGCTATTGCTTGAAGTATATAATTTATAAAAAGCATCATTTTTGAACTCATATAAGCCCGATCCAAAAGAAGCTGCAAAAAAATGGGTATTATCATTGGGATCAATTGCTATATCCGAAAGATCAAGACAAGGAAGGCCTGTTAGAGATTGAATTGTTGTATTAGATATATTAGTCCATTTATTATTCTCAAACATTGAAATAGATCCCGGGTGTTCATTAAAAGCAGCCCAATGTCCACCGGGTACTACAAATAATTTGTCTCCCCCAAATGCCATTTTCCAAGCGCTATTGTCAAATGGTCCGGATGGGGTGAAGGCATTAACCGTTTGTCCGTTTTGATTCACTTGTTGCAAACCGGCATTGCCGGAAGCTAACCAAAAACTATGCGAAGTAGTATTATCAATTGAAATCCGATTGGGCGCAAATCCAGTCAACGTATTAATATTCAAATTTTTATCATAAACAAATGTAGTAGAAGTCGCATCGGAAATAAAATAGAGATACTGGCTATCGGATTGCATGTGAGCAATATTGCTCAGAGAAAGAACAGCGTTCCAAACATTTCCATCAGTCGATTTATAAACAGCTCCATTTGCCTTGAGCAGCCATAAAGCGCCGTCGAAGGAGAGTAAGTTTAAATTACCTCCGGCAGGCAAAGAAGTAACATTTGTCCAAACCTGGAAGTTGGCTAAATTATGACTTGATGCATCTGCTTGAGATAACCCGTTAGTTGTCAATCCGAAAATTTTCCCATTGAAAAGAGCGGTTGCCAAAACAGGCACGTAACTCCCGTTCGCTCCGATTACATACGAATCGCTGATTTCACGTTTTGAGGTATTGAGCACCACAATGCCAAAATTACAGGAAAGATAAGCAAGACTATCGGCAAACAAAATGGAATTTACCGTTTTATCCATCGTTGCTTGTTTAAGATATAAATCAGGAACATTATAAACGCCAGAGGATGAGACTAAATCAAGATTTGAATTGGCATATACCACCAACAACTGATTGGATTTGTTGTTATAAGCAATTTGTGTAATGTCGTTGTCGCTCAGTCCGGTAATTTTCGAATAAAAGTCAATGCTTTGATCTGTCAGAGAGACCGAAAAAAGTGCATTTGAACCTACGGCGTACACCCTATCGGATGCAACAGCAACTTGTGTGACATTACGATAAGAATAGTGTGTTTGCCATTGGCCTACCGCTAACTGAGAGTACGTATTTGTGGCGAAAAGCAATAGCGCCAACACAAATCCTACTTGACGGAAAGTATTTGAAAAGAAATGATTATAGGAGAAAGATAAACGCATACGAACTTTTAAAAATCGAATCATTAGGAAACGGAACAAATGTAGCAAATATATTGATTTGTTTATCTTTTCAAAAAAGAAAAAACGCCATACGCACGAAGCATACAGCGTTTAAGAAAGGTTTGAAGGTGAGATTTAGAAAACCTTCATCATTTTTTCTACTTCAGCATTAATATCTGCTGCAAAAGCATCTACGGTTTTAGCGCCCTGATCGCCTTCCCCTTGTTTGCGAACTGCCACCACGCCGGCTTCCATCTCTTTTTCGCCAACGATCAATAAGTAAGGAATCCGTTTCAACTCGTTATCACGAATCTTACGACCAATCTTTTCGTTTCGATCGTCTACAGAGACGCGAATATCTTTCAAATCAAGCTGCTGTGCCACTTGATGAGCATACTCATTGAATTTTTCACTGATAGGCAATACTACCGCTTGTTCAGGTGTCAGCCAGAGAGGAAATTTGCCACCTGTATGTTCAATCAACACAGCCACAAAGCGTTCCATTGAGCCAAAAGGTGCACGGTGAATCATCACAGGACGGTGCTTTTGGTTGTCAGCGCCGGTATATTCCAAATCGAAGCGTTCCGGTAGGTTATAATCCACTTGAATGGTTCCCAACTGCCAACGACGCCCAATGGCATCCTTCACCATAAAGTCAAGTTTCGGACCGTAAAACGCAGCTTCACCCAACACAACATTGGCTTTCAATCCTTTTTCCTCGCATGCTTCTACAATCGCTCGTTCTGCTTTTTCCCAGTTTTCGTCGCTTCCAATGTATTTCTCTCTGTCATTGGGATCTCGAAGCGATATTTGTGCTTCAAAGTTCTTAAAATCGAGTGCGTTGAAAATGATAAAGATAATATCCATCACTTTCAAAAACTCATCTTTCAACTGATCGGGACGGCAAAAAATATGTGCATCGTCTTGGGTAAATCCTCTTACCCTAGTCAAACCGTGCAACTCGCCACTTTGTTCGTAACGATAAACGGTGCCAAACTCAGCATACCGAATGGGTAAATCTTTGTATGAATGCGGAAATGCTTTGTAAATTTCGCAATGGTGCGGGCAGTTCATCGGTTTAAGTAGAAACTCTTCCCCTTCCTGCGGCGTGTGAATAGGTTGAAAAGAATCCTTACCATACTTGGCATAATGCCCCGATGTAACCCATAGCTCTTTTTGACCAATGTGAGGAGTAATCACTTGTTGGTAGCCAAAACGTTTTTGAATACGTTTTAAGAAGTCTTCCAACCGATTACGCAAAATAGTTCCTTTCGGTAACCAGAGTGGTAACCCTGCTCCCACTGCTTGCGAAAAGGTAAACAGCTCAAGCTCTTTTCCAACTTTGCGATGATCACGTTTTTTTGCCTCTTCCAGAAATGCTAAATATTCGTCAAGCATCTTTTTCTTTGGAAACGTAATACCATAAATACGCGTCAATTGCTTGCGTTTCTCATCACCACGCCAATAAGCGCCGGCAACGCTCAACAATTTGATAGCCTTAATTTCTCCGGTATTTTGCAAATGTGGGCCTCTGCATAAATCAGTAAAATCACCTTGTGAATAGAAAGAGATAGTGCCATCAGTCAGGTCGCTGATCAGTTCAACTTTATATTCATCACCTTTTTGTTTGAAAAAGTCTAATGCTTCTTGCTTGCTGATCTCTTTGCGCACAATCAGTTCTTTGCTTGCTGCTAATGCTGCCATTTTGGCTTCTATTGCAGGTAAATCGCTCTCTTTGATGACCGCTTCACCGGGATCAACATCATAATAAAAGCCATTTTCGATAGCCGGCCCAATACCAAACTTAATACCCGGATAGAGTTCCTGTAAAGCCTCAGCCATCAAGTGAGCCGACGAGTGCCAATAAGCATGTTTTCCTTCGGGATCGTCCCATTTGTACAACTGGATCGTAGCGTCATTCTCGATAGGTCTCGACAAATCCAATGTCACACCATTGACGCCAATCGCTAAAACTTCCGCTGCTAAACGTGGACTAATACTTTCCGCCAATTGAAAACCGGTAATTCCTTTTGCATACTCACGTACTGAGCCGTCAGGAAAAGTTATATGTATCATCTTGCTGAGTTTTGAAAAATAAATCGAATCGTGTATTGAATATCCCTATAAAAGGATCTTATTGGTACTGCAAAGGTACAATTTTTTGGCATGAGACAAAAAGGGGTATCAACAAAAAAAGCCGCCTTTGCAGACAGCTTTTGGGTTTTAGTGAGCCTCTTGTCGGATTCGAACCAACGACCCCGAGATTACAAATCACGTGCTCTGGCCAACTGAGCTAAAGAGGCGAGTGGGTAAGCTTACTACATCGCACCGCTACAACCTTTTACCCTTGCTGCGATCAAACCCTGGGGGATTCAAAGGGAGCTGGTCGTGTAGGACTTACCCGCTGCAAAGGTAATCATTTTTATGAATTGGGCAACAATCAAAGAGACATTTTATCCCCAAAATAGAGCTATTTAATGCCAAAGATTTCTTACTCAAATTATTACTTCTGGTTTACACTGCGCAGTATTTCTACCCGTTTGATTGGTTACTCAATGGAGCTTCCACGTGCTACATGCATGCTTTTTAACGGATTAGCCATCATTGTGCGGTATGTTTTTCTATTTCGGTAAATATCGTAAGCTAAAAACAAAGCATGACGAAAAGAGGCTTCAGAAGCGAGATTTTGCCCTGCTAAATCATACGCAGTGCCATGCCCGGGTGAAGTTCGAATCACAGGAAGGCCGGCAGTGAAATTCACCCCTTCTTCCATTGCAAGCGTTTTAAACGGAATCAAACCCTGATCGTGGTACATCGCCAAAACAGCATCATAACTTGTAAAAGAGCCTGCCCCGAAAAAGCCATCGGCAGCAAAAGGGCCAACGCAAACAATGCCTTCGTCCACACATTTTTGAATTGCCGGCAAAATAACGGCTTGTTCCTCATCTCCAATCAAACCCTCATCACCTGCATGAGGATTCAAACCCAAAACGGCAATACGCGGACGTACGATACCAAAATCTTCTTGCAAACTTTGATTCAACAAACGTATTTTTTCTTCAATCAGCGATTGCGTCAATGATGCAGATACTTGAGAAACAGGAATATGACCCGTCACTACGGCAATACGCACCACATCGCTCACCATCAGCATGAGGCCATCTTTTCCTTCATTAAATATCTGTTCCAAATATTCGGTATGCCCGGGGAACGTAAATGTCGGCGATTGAATGTTCTTTTTGTTAATAGGCGCGGTGACAATGGCATCTAACTTTCCGGCAGCCAGATCACGTGTGGCGGCTTCTAATGCTAAAAACGAAGCCTCACCGGCCATCTCGGTCGATTTCCCTAAATCCACCTTAATCTCATCGCTCGTGCAATTGATGATGTATCCTTTTTTCCCGTTTGCTTCATTCACATGAGCAATGGAGCTTAAGGATAATTGTTCTAAATTCAATGTTTTACGATAATAAGCTGCTACTTTGGGCGAGCCATATATAACAGGAGTACAAAATTCGAAAATATGATTTTCGAGCAATGTCTTGAGAATTACCTCATACCCGATACCGTTTATATCACCTTGTGTGATCCCGATGATCATTCTTTTTTCTTCCATCTTCTATCAAGCTTATTGGTAATAAATCGCGATAAATGGCATCATTAAGGCTCATTTATTCGCTGATTAAGATTGCTAATTCTGTTTATAGGGTCAGGTAGCTTTACGCTCTTCCTCTTGTTTTTTGGTTGAAAGCAAACCGCAGGCTGCTAAAATATCTTCCCCACGCGAACGTCGTATGGTGCATGTAATGCCATTCTCCGTTAAATAATCGCGCATAAAAACCATTTTTTCTTCAGATGCTTCTTTCAAATCGACGCCCGGAATGGCGTGAAACCGAATCAGATTGACGCGGCAAGGAATATCGCGCAACATACGCACCAACTCACGGGCATGGCGCATGGTGTCGTTGACATGATCGAACACAATGTATTCAAAAGAGACTCTGCGTTGATGTCTGAAATCGTAACCTTTGATCAATTCAACCACTTTCTCAATGGGATAAATCTTTTCCATCGGCATCAATGCCATCCGTTCGTTTGCATAAGGAGAATGGAGACTAATGGCCAAATGGCATTGCGATTTCTCCAAAAACTGAATCAACCCCGGGATAATACCAATGGTTGAAACCGTGATACGGCGCGGACTCCACGCATAACCATAAGGCGCCGTCAATATTTCCAACGCTTTAAGCACCTCCGCTGTATTGTCAAACGGTTCGCCCATTCCCATAAAAACAAGGTTGGTGAGTTGTGCACGCTCCGGCAACGAAAAGACCTGATTCAAAATATCAGCAGCCGATAAATTAGCTGCAAAACCTTGTTTCCCGGTTTGACAAAACTCACAATTCATCTTACAACCCACTTGCGACGACACGCACAACGTAGCGCGATCTTCTTCGGGAATAAAGACACTTTCAATGTAATGCCCTTGCGATGATTTGAAAAGATATTTGCGTGTACCATCCGCAGAAGCAGCCACTTCTACCGGCTCGGAACGTCCAACGGTATATTTTTCTGCCAGCGAAGCACGTTTTGGCACTGAAAGGTTAGTCATTTGCGCAATTTCTGTGGCATGTTGCACATACAACCACTGGGCGATTTGTTTTCCTGCAAACGAAGGCAACCCGTTTTCGCTGGCCAATGCTTGCAATTCCGACAACGTTTTCCCTAATAAAGGCTCTTTTTCCATGAATTCTTTTTGTTCATGCAAAGATAGCAAACAATACGGAGATTGCAGTAGCGACAAGTCAGAGCGAGTCATTGAATTGTCCATCGTCCCTTCTTCTCTGTCATGCCACTCCTTACGGGATGAGCCGAACCAAAAAGATTTCTTATCGGCATATCAGCTGACAGTCTAAACCGGAACAGTTTCTTATTGGCAGCTCGGCTGACGATCTGAACCAAAAAGATTTCTTTTCAGATGAGCCTCAACTAAGCTGAACCGAAAAGGTTTCTTGCCGGATGAGCCTCAGCCAAACAGAATCGGAACGATTTCTTATCAGATGAGGCTTGATTCATTGTAATCTGTCAATTGTCCATTGAATGAAGATCAGCTTTCCCGTTTCCCTTTCATCAACAGATTCACCGCGTCTTGCAACGAGCCGGCTTTGGTGACCGAACCAGAGTTGATAAAGAATATTTCATCCGCATTTTCAATGGTGTTCAGGCGGTGGGCAATGATAATGCGCGTGGTGCTTTCGGGCAGTTTTTGTAAAATATCGTCGAGGAGTTGTTCCGTGACGGTATCGATATTGGCCGTTGCCTCATCGAGAATTAACAGATCGGGGTTACGCAATACCGCACGGATAAAGGCGATCAATTGTTTTTGACCTAAGCTGATGCCATCACCCGACGATTTGATTTCGGCATTCAATCCACCGTCGAAGCGTTCGAGCAATCCATCCAAACCCAATTCTGATAAAACTTTCAACAACGCTTCGTTTGAAACATCCTGGTATTGCGCATTTCCGTACAAAATGTTGTCACGAATGGTTCCGGTAAAAAGAAATGGTTCTTGCAGAATAAATCCGATTTTGGTCGTGCGGGCATTAACATCCATCGAACGAATATCGATGCCATCAAGCAGGATTTGTCCTTCAACAGGATCATACAAACGTGCCATGAGCGAAGCAGTTGTAGTTTTTCCTCCTCCTGTCGGGCCAACAAAAGCATACGTTTTGCCACGTTCCAAATCGAAACTTACATCTTTCAAAATCTCATTGCCAGCGGAATAAAAAAACGATACATGCCGGAACGACAATAAACAACAGGTTGCTTCTTTCACTGAGGATTCGACAACAGGCAGGTTATTTTCCAAAACAAGGATTTGCGAAATACGATCCCAACCGGCCAATGCAACCTGAAAGTTCGCCCAAAGCGCTGCAATTTGACGTAGGGGATTGTAAAACTGAGTAATATAAGCCAAAAAGCTAATCAACAATCCCACGGAAAATTGTCCGGAAATAATGAGGAAGATTCCAAATGCCAGCACCACCATTTGCCCAATATTGGACGAGAATCCATACACAGGCGTAAATACTGTGTTCGCAATACCCGCTTTCACGGCGCTTCGATAATTATCCTCATTGACCTCGTCAAAGCGTTTGCGGAAATAATCGCGACGGTTAAACGCAACAATGACCTTGAAATTATTCAGGCTTTCCTGAATTTCAGCGCTCATGATTCCCGTGCTTTTCATGCTGGCCGTGTTGCGGTTTTTCACCCAGGGCGAAATGCTTCGTGTGAATATCCACAACACTAATGCCGGAGCTAAAGCAGCCAACCCAAGTTTCAGGTTTATGGAAAGCAGGAATATTCCGGCGCCTGTCATGGTGAAAATGCTGCTCATAAACTGCACTAACGATTGCGAAAAGAACTGATTGATTTTATCGGTATCGTTGTTTACCCGCGAAATAAGATCGCCGGCTTTGTTTTGGGTAAAAAAATCAATCGGTAACTCCTGCAATTTATTGAAAACGGTATTTCGCAAATTAAATAACATGCGCTGTCCTACCCGACCCATCAGTTGTGCCTGCGTGTATCCGCTCACCAACGCCAGTGCAAAAACACACAGTAAAATAATGGAATACTGAATGACACCCGCATAATGTTTTGTCACGATGAATTTATCGACGGCATGTCCGATTAAATAGGGACTGACAAGATTTAAGCCCGAGTTGATGAAGATAAAGATCAGTGCAATGTACAGGTTTTTACGCTCTTTGCCCATCAGTGTCAACAACCGTTTCAACGTGGTTGACGTGCTGACTTTCTCATAAGGTTGTAATCCTTTCCGAATATTGAGGTTATAACTCATAATGATTGGTGCTGCGTTGCGAATTAAAGATTTGAACATATTCCGGGCTGACGTTCATCAACGTTTCATGCGTTCCGCTTGCTAATACCTCGCCTTCTTCCAACAAAATAATTTGCCCATAATTCATGATGGAAACAATTTTTTGTGTCACCGAGAGCAACGTGATACCGGGATAATTTCGTGTTACATTCTCTAAAATTTTCTGTTCTGTCTGGCTGTCAACCCGTGCTGTAAAATCGTCTAACAGCAGGATTTTCGGATTTAGAGCAAGCGCCCGCGCCAACATGATGCGTTGTTTCTGTCCGCCCGACAGAGTAGTACCCCGTTCGCTCACCAAAGTATCTAATCCTTGTGGCAGCGCATCGACAAAATCATTCAGTTCGGCTGTTTCAATGGCTTTTGCCAACGATTCATCAGTCACCTTTTCGTTGAAAGCAATGTTTTCGCGAAGACTCATGTTGAACATCACGCTGTCCTGAAACACAAACCCGATCTGATGCTGAAAAGTTTCTTTGTCATAATCGTTGATATCGATACCATCAAACCGAATGGAGCCGCTTGCAGGTTGAATCAGGCTGGTGAGCAAATAAAGCAACTGCGTTTTTCCGGCTGCGGTAGGCCCGATGATAGCCGTTCTGCTTCCGGGCTGTATATTCAATGAAATGTTTTTCAATACCGGCTTATCGCCATAACTCACCGAAATGTTTTGCATCTCGATATTGCCCTGAAGAGAAGTGTTTACCGTGCCGGTATCAGATTTTTCAGGCACGCTCAAAACGCTGTAAATCCGCGCATACGAAACGGAAGCCTGCACCATGAAGTTGCTGATAAACCCGATAACCATAATCGGAAAAATCAGCATCGCAAGGTAGGAACTGAATGCAGCAAAATTACCCAACGACATGGCTCCTGTGATTACAAAATGCCCTCCCAACGCCAGAATGGCAAGTGAAGCCATGTTGCCTACAAACACCACGATCGGTATCAACGTGGCAAATAGCCGGAGAATAGAAATACCCAGATTTTTGGCTTGTGTGTTGGCATCCAGAAACTTGTTGTATTCCAGCATTTGTGAATTCAACACGCGAACAAGTGCCGCGCCCATTATGCTCTCGTTGATGATTTTATTGAGCCAGTCGATCACTTCGCGGCTTTTCTTGAATAGTACCCGTACTTTACGAAACACGAAGAAAAACGATCCGCTGATAATCGGAATGATGGTCAACACCGATAATGCTAATTTCCAGTTGATGGAAATCAACAATATGCTTGCTCCGATGATGATAAACACCGACGATGCAAGCGACACAACCGCCATCGAGACATACATTTTCACGGAGTCAATGTCGGAAGTAAGATTGGTAAGTAGTTTCGAAGGATTTGCCTGCTGAATAAATGCGTAACTCTGACGGGAAATTTTATCGGCAAGCTTCGTTCGCAAATCGCGTGCAACCCGCTCCGAAGCATAAGTCTGCAAAACGCCTTGCAAAAACGCAAATAAGAAGATAATGAAAGCCGCCACCAAAAATTCGATGACCAATTTCTGATAAGAGAAAACGCCTTTTGAGAAATCATCAATCGCGTACGAAATGAGTTTCGGAATCACTAAGTTCACGCCATTACTCAACAATGCAAAACCTATCAGACTGAAAATCATTAGTCGGTAGGGCTTCAATACAGCAAGTATGTTGGGTTTATCCGGTTTCCCTCCCGCTTTTTGATTATTCCGTCTGCTTCTCATTCCGATACGATTGTTCCTTTGAAAATAGGAAGACAAAGTTAGGCATATTTCGACTTCGCTCAATATCAATTTCGACAATGGATCGTTAAACGAAATCGGAAAGATTATTTTCCCATCTTCCGATCGTTAAGCGAAGTCGAAACGATGATCCTTTTATTTGGCGCTTCGACTCTCTTCTTCGCTCGACGAAATAGCCCGATTGGCACGTGTCTTAAAATCATCTTTTCCAAAACGATACGAAAACGTAACATTCAACTTGCGACTGTTCCAACGATTGGCCAACTGAATATTTACATTGCCATATTTGGCTACATAGCCTCCTTTGTTGGTATTGAACAAATCTTCGACCGAGAGTTTCAACGTGGCTTTGTTGTTCATCAATCGTTTTTGAATGCCAAAATTGACCTGATATTGTTGCAAAAGAGTGATATTTCCACTCAACTGTTTCGATTGGTATTGCCCGCTCAGCTCCATGCTCCAGTCTTTTGGCAGGGTAAAGGTGTTCGACATGTTGCCACTGTAGCTCCATCGTGCAAACGTGGTAGCGCCTTCTGCATTTGAGATTACCCGTTTATACATGCCAATTGCCGTTGCATTCAAGTGCCACCATTTAGCAATATCAAGTTGTGCCGTTTCAGAAGCATTGAAATCGATGGACTTGCTTAGGTTTTGATACGTCAGATAAATCACATTCGTTTCATCATTTTGTGCCATTATCTGGGTAAACAAATCGCGTGTGTAATCATACCCTATAGAAGTAATCCATTCTCCCTTATAGGTATAGTTAAGTCCTAACGCGTGGGTAAATTGAGGTTTCAGAAATGGATTGCCTTGCAGGTATGTGTATGGATCAACCATAAATAGGAATGGATTCAGCAAATAATAATTAGGGCGCCCGATGCGGTAACTATAAGACAACCCCAATTGATTATTTTCATTAAAAGCATGTTGCACAAACAAGGATGGAAACAGATTCGTATAATGTTCGGAATCAATCTGGTTCAGCGATTCCGAATTACCTTTGGAGTTGGTATTCTCCACCCGAAAACCTACCTGTACGGAAGTTTTCCCAAACTGACCATGTCCACTTATATAAGCTGCATTGATATTCTCATTATAAATAAAACGGTCATTCTGGTGCAACCCGTTGTTCCAGATAATTCCTGTTGGATCGTTTACGAGAATATCGTTACTCCCGTCATTGGTTACAAAGCTGGTTTTAATGCCCGATTCAATCGTAATTACCTTATTAATGGGATACACATAATCGGCTTTTGCCGTCAAAATATCGATGGTACTATTTTGAGATTGAGCCAGACTGAAATCACTGTTTAAATTCACTCCGGCAGCATTAAAAAAGCTACTGCTTTGCGTGTTGAGGGCAGTGTAAAAATAGTGTGCATAATCGGCGTCAATGGTTAATGCTTGTCCCGTGGTATCGATATTCCACTTATAATTCGCGTTGTAGGTATAGTTCTGCCAATTGTCGCTCATTCTTAAATTAGTTTGTAACGTTGAATCCAATTGGTGATTGCTGTTCCGGAAAGCGTTTTGTGTATTGCCCGGACCATTATTAAAGCCTGTCGATCCACGAAACATCACACTCAGCACCTGGTTTTTAGTCATGTTGTAATCGGCCCCGATCTTAAAGTTGTGAGCATTACCATGAAAATGATTGTACGAAGTAACTTGTTGATAAGCACCTTGATTACTGCCTGTCATATACTGACGCATGGCATCTAACGAATTCCATCCCCGCCAGTCATAGAAAGAATAGTTGCCGTAAAGATTGAATTTCCCTGTGTGCATACTTAAATCAATACCTCCGTTTTCTCCCGGCTTGCTGTCAAGACTCAACCCACCAAACACATTTCCATTAAAACCCGGCGCTTTGTTATGCTTTGTCCTGATGTTGATAATTCCCGAATTACCTTCTGCATCATAGCGTGCCGACGGGTTTTCGATAATTTCAATTCGCTCCACATTTTTTCCCTGCATTCCTTTAAGCAAATTAGCCAATTGGTCGGCTGAAAGATAGGTCGGTTTGTCGTCAATCATCACGATGACGCCTTGTTTGCCTTTAAGACTGATGTTGTCATTGTTATCGACAGAAACTCCCGGCAACTGTTTCAAAATATCCATTACATTGTCTGACGACGTTATAATGGAGGCATCAGGATTAATCACCAGCTTATCCGCATGTTGTGCAATAAACATACGATGTGCTGTCACAGTGGCTTCTGCCAATGGATGGGTCGATTCGTTCAGCACGATTTGCTTATCGACTACATGATTTTTTTCAGCAATAGCAAAAGCTTCCGTTTCCACTTTTTGATACCCCATCATACTGATCGCTAATTTGTATTCGCCTACAGGCACCTTGTCAATCACAAATTCACCTTTTTCGTTGCTCACGCTGCCTGTCACCAATTGGTTTGTTCTGGCATTCAGCAATGCCGCCGTGGCAAATTCCACCGGCTGCTTTGTCTGATCGATAATACGCCCTTTCACAATGCCTACCGGCGCAGCCGAGGCCATCCATACCCTTGCCATAAACATGACTAATACAATACATCCATAGCGCACTTTTGTTGAAATTGTTGTTTCCATAATTCATTTTGTTTTGATTTATGGCTACAAAGTGAGCACATATTTCATTATATTACAAATGATTGGGATATACAACAATGATTTGTTACTGGTTGAAAGCAAAAGAGGGCTTACCGGGTAATTTGTGTGACGAGTGGTAATTTTCTGTGACGAAAGGATAGACGGGAAGAGCATCAATCTGTAGTCAGTAGATGGTAGATAGTAGCCAGTTGTTGATGCCTGAAATATTGAAGGGTTTGGCTAATGCCCACAATGAAACAGATCTTTTTTATCCTCTTTACCAAGTGAGGCCGTCACTAAAGTATGAGCAAAATAAAATAAGTACAAAAAATACCTGTTTACAGATAAAGTGAGTGACGGCCTCACTATGTATGCAAAGAATGAAAGATTTTTAATGAAACTGACCAAGCAGTTGATTGAATGCTTGTGTATAGGATCGCGATACCGGGATTTCAGCATCGATGCCGGAGATTTTCAAACGATATCCCAACGTGCTTCCCTTTTTCATGCGAACCTCTTTTATATTGACAATAAAGGCTCTGTGCGTTCTCATAAAAAATGGGATATGGGATAATTGTTGTTCAATATCGCTGATGGAGTTGCGAATGATCTCTTTCTCAATTTTATTGTTGCGGTTTAGATAAAACAGCACATAATTACCATCGGATGTAGCGTAAAGCAACTGACTTGGATTGAATCTTAATCGTTCTTTCTTGAGTTTCGAGATTATTTCAATGTTTTCTTCAACCGTTTCCATCAATGCACTATCCTCGCTTTCCATGAAAGAGAGGGTTTGCATCCCGAAAGAGCGATAGTTGATGATGGTAAAAAAGAAGAACGGAATAATGCCAATCAAAAAAGCGCTTTGAAATGAATTCAGAAAAGTAGAGAGATTCCATCTTGGCCCGGATGGTTCTACCAAAAAGCCTGTAATATATACGGTAATGCCAATGCCTGATAAAATCAGTAAGATGGAAATCAATTCCTTGAAAAGCGTCCACTCTTTATTATCCGAAAAATACCGGTTCCTTTTCAGCAGCATGATTATCCCCAGAAATGGAATT
Organism: Paludibacter sp.; assembly: GCA_027450045.1. Taxonomy (GTDB): domain Bacteria; phylum Bacteroidota; class Bacteroidia; order Bacteroidales; family Paludibacteraceae; genus Microbacter. The sequence goes on from DAIDKM010000045.1 coordinate 16,168, forward strand.
ACAAAGGCAAGGCAGTAAATAGCCATCGTTTCCCGATAGCTCAAATTTTGTGTACCATGCGTACCAAGCGGTTTATAGACAGATAGAAATCCAAAGCAGAATAGAAAGATGATAAAAGCCCCAACATAAGGCTTTTTCAAAATATAATTTTGTTGGTATTCTTTATTTAGCCATCTATAAATCAGGTGCTGCATGAACATTGAAGTAATGGGTATGGAGAGGATTGGTTATCGCGAAAAGTTTTTGTTGCCTATTATCCGAACTTATGTCCTGAAATGGACACGCCCATCAATATTCCTGAATAATCACGATGTCCGGTATCGGTTCCTGCCGCGCCTGCTGCAACAAACAGTGGTACCAGATGTTCGCTGCGTGGATGACAGTCTCTTGCCCCGGGTGCATGTCTCCATTGAATAAGAGTTTCGTTACGTGTATCGGAGTCTTGAATGGCGACAGTATCAGCCAGCCACTCATCAAATTGTTTCGAGATTGCAGCCACTGACAGACTACCTGACATAAAGCCGCGCATATTATGATAACTCATGCCCGAACCAACAATAAGCACCCCTTCGGAACGCAGAGGTTCAAGCGCTTTACCCATTTCGATATGTGTTTGCGGATCGAGTCCTTGCACTAACGAAAGCTGAGCCACAGGAATCCGTGCTTCGGGAAAAGCAACCATCAAAGGAACAAAGGTACCGTGATCATATCCTCTTTCTGTTTCCCGTTTCGTTGTAAATCCGTTCTTCTTCAAAAGCGTTTCTATGTTTGCTGCCAGTTCGGGATTGCCCGGTGCAGGCCATTTCAGTTGATACGTATCCGCAGGAAACCCATAATAGTCATAATACATCGAAGGATGTGCACCAAAATGAATTGTAGGAACAGGCTCTTCCCAATGTGCCGAAATCACAAGAATACTCTTTATGTTATTGCTGTATTTCTTGCCAAGCGTGACAAGATATTGTCGTAACAAGGCATAACCTAAAGGATCGCCCAAGCCATCTTCCATCACATTCCACGGCCCACCTCCGTGAGGAATATAAAATACCGGCAATTTGTCTGAAATGCTCATTGTATACCTCCTATTGTAAGTTTTCCGTCCAGGGTTTCACGAAGAATCCGGCTATCTTTCCCTGATAATTCATCACAACCCTGATTTCTAATAGATTGCTATCGCCAAAAGTTCCTTTGAAACGATACACTGTTAAATGTGTATTATTGTCAAACCACGTTTGGGCATATTCAAGCGATTTAAAGTCTCCAAATCCTGATTTTATTTGGGCATACACTTCCTTTTGTTTTTCAGCCGTCAGAAATTTGACCATTTCGTCGGTAGCTTCGTTGTTTTGAAACGAATAATAGTTTCCCGTTACTTGTTTTGCAAAGTAATCAGTGGCAAATTTCTTTGCAAACTCCCTTTGCTGTTGATTGATGTTCGCGTTATCGAGCTTTTTAAACTCCTGACTGTACACACTTGCGCTCAATAACACACATAAGGATAATAGAAAAGTCTTCATCGGTATAAATTTATTGTTGTATTAGAAGCCTACTGTAAATACTATGAATGTTTATCGTTTTTCAGATTATGGTGATATTCATCGATAACCGCTTGTGCTTTTATCCTGTCATTGCTCGAAACTATCACTTTTGTATCTTCAGCAATTAACGGATTAAAGGCATACGTGCTGAATACCGAATTAACAAGGTATGTCTCAATTTCAACATCTTGCAACATACTGGTAATCATTTGGCATTCCCATAAAGTTCCGGAGAAAATCTCAATAGCTGAGTCATTATTGTTATCCATCTTGCGTTATGATTTAACTGAAATTTCTCAAGCAATCAATATGCTGATTTACTGAGAGCTTCAAAAATATTAGGTTTGATTATCAGAATATTATACATAATAGAGTGTGCTCAAAACTTTGGCTTTAGACCTCTCCCCTAAAACCTCTCCGACCTCATCCGCCCTTCGGGCACCTTCTCCAAAGGAGAAGGAAAAAGGGAAAATAGTTTTTGAGAGGGGAAATGGACAGAGCAAGTGAGAAATGTGACATACATTTATATATTATTGTAATTCGTGCAATACACATGCGAAAGTTGAATGATTTAATTTGAGAAACAGCAAAATATGGCTATAGAAAATTCCCTATTTTTCTGATTATCGGGGTTTGCAACACAATGGCGCTTTCGGGACACATTTCCTGACAGCAATAACAGCGAATGCATTTTTGGTAATCATACACGGGTGGCTTTGTGTGGTCTCCATTGAGCCAGTTTACCGCTTTCCCTTCCACGGGGCAACTATTTACGCACGTGCCGCACTGAGTGCATTTCTCAGCAATGATCACCGGCTTTGGCACTAATCGATTATTTACAAACTGTAGAACCGAGTTCTTTTTTATTGATTTTACGGGCTTACGTTCAACAACAAAATCGGGACAAATAAAATCGTCCAATACATCGCCAACTATTTCTATCTCTTCTTTCAGGTAAGTTCCGACGCCGGTTTCATGAGCAATTACCGTAGTAGGCACATAAAGCGGATCGAGATTGATAAGCCTGCATGCCGTTGCATCGAGCGCCACGGGATCGGTAGAAAACAACAATACCTGCATGGGACGAGGCGTACCACCCCTTGGGCCATTTCCTTCCATCGCCACAATGCCGTCCATGATATAAAGACGCGGCTTGATGAAATTATTCAAGTCCACCAGCATTTTGGCAAAGTCGGTGGCATCAGGAAGTTTCACATGAAACTCCCCTTTACGCATCCCGACAACCGTTCCGAATTGATTCTTAATGCTGCCCGTAAATCGTTCCAAGCCATGTGTTTTCATTTTCGGGAGACTGATAAGGCCATCTGCATCGAGAACACCGTTTGCAATGTAGAACTTCTTGTTTTGCCTGCCTTGCTCGAAAAAAATTTCACGACCTTCTTTAAAATCAGCTAATTCAATATGCATCGCTTCCGCTACATCGGCAATACCTGCTTTTTTAGCTACTGCATGAGGTGCGCCATGTCCCGGAGAATCACCATATTGGATGATAGCTCCTTCGGCAGAAAACAATGCTGCTACCGATCTGAAAACTTCAGGATGCGTAGTGACACATTTATCAGGCACATCACCAACCAGCAGGTTGACTTTTAAAAGAATTTTCTCATCGGGTTTCACAAATGCTCCTGCACCACCAATCAGGTCTAATCCTCTTGAAACAGCCTGTCTGACTTCATCAGGCTCATACGAACTACAACGCACTAATGCTACTTTACTCTTCATACGTTTATCATTTTCTTTTAGAGATCGAATACAAATATACGCATTCCCTCCCCGACTCACTCATGCGCAACGTATAAAATAAATACCTGCTGTAACCGGGTTATAATTCATGCTGTTTTTTGTGCCTATTCATCACTCAAGACACTTGCGCATTTTATAATGGGGAAGATTGATTTCCAAAAACTCTTCGCTTATGATTTCATATCCAAGCTTTTTGTAAAACACAACAGCGCTCTTTCTGGCATTTAATACCATCTGCCTGTGTCCGTTGTTTTTAGCAAGCGTTTCGGCATAACGAACCATGTCACTTCCTACTTTCTTAGCACGCCACTGTTCATCCACGGCAACCTGTCGCATCTTGACATCCTCCGTACTCAATGTGGTTAATATCAGAACCCCGACAAGTCGGTTGTTTACGAATGCACCAAGATGGAAATCGGTCTTATCTGATTCCAGATTATCATGATAAATACTCATTCCCAATGGTATGCGAAGTACGGCATCCCGCAACTCCAGTTCCCTGCTGTATTCTTCCGTATTGTATTTTATCTCTCTTATTTCTAATTTATTGGGATCAATCATTGATCGTAGTTTTTGTTTGTTCGTCTGATTTGGGAATAGATGGTCGGATGCGATTCTAAATTACATCAGTAAATGCAGGCAACCCAGTTGCAATGTCATTATCGTCTGAAGCAAGACTCTTCGTTGACCGGTTTTACTCCTTTTCCCAATCGCCCGATTGTTTTGCAGTCAAATTCAATATCTTCAATTTCAAAATAACAAGATTCTCAAGGCTTTTACCACCATAATCCGTATGCTCTGTTCTGCCGTAATGTGCCATAATGGCATCCAATCCTTTTTTCTTTTCTTCGTATTCGGTGACTATTTCCATGACACCAACTCCAATTATAGAACGATATCTCGTTGTCCACTTGCATGATTGTTCATGTTCAATGATTTGACTGGAATACTCAATCTCAAAACATACTTTATTGTTCTTTCTGATTAAATCGATCTTTTTCCCGCTTGTTGCTGAATGAAAGAGAATGACATTGTCTGAATAAGCGTAATTGAATGGAACAATGTACGGGAATTCATCATCAAATAAGGCAATTCTGCATAGTTGAGACTTGGTCAATATTTCATCAATGATCTTTTGGTCAGTTATTTCTTTATCTTTTCTTCGCATAAAACCTTTATTTTGAATCTAATAACTTATCCTTATACTCCGTTTTGCCTTCGAATCCAAAAAAATGAAGAGACAGGACTGCACGAAGTCCTAAGTATGATGTGAACGCTGATTTGTTTTCGTTTAGAGGTCCAATCCGTTCCGAATTACATTTTTCCTTTCCGATTGAAATAACTAATTTAGAGTTTAATATAATACTCAACACCAACTGAAAAATTTGGACCCTTAATTAATTCAAAAGAAAGCTCTGATAGTATATTAAAAGTATTTGTCAATTTCAACTTTATTCCACCAGCCACAAATGCATTTAATGTTAATGCCTTTATCTTGCTTATCTCTTTTGAATCCGTTCTGGTAATTGTCCTGAATAACAATGCGGGGATTACCCCCGCGCTCATAAAGGGTGTTATCGTAGAATTTGTTATTTCGTAATTTACAGATAACGGTATTTCAAAAAGTCTTCCAGTCGCTGTTTCATGATGATTTCCGTAATAATAAACATCAACATCATTTCCATTTTGATCGACTGTCCAAAAGCCTGAAAGTAATGCAGGTACAAAGACTGTTCGTTTATAATAATTTACTCTTAACCCATACCTTAATGAAACATTGGGCGAGAAATCGATAAAATAATGAGTAATTGATATATCTAACATTATATTAGTTACATCCTGCTGCAAAAATCCTTGTAATCCAAGATTCAAATAATCAAAATTGTTTTTCTCATGTTTTATACTATTGTTGCTGGAATACTTGTCATTTAGGACAGAAATAAAGTTCTGTAAATCTTTTTTTCTGAAGTTTACGTTTCTTGCCTTATCCCATAGGTCGGGGTAGTCCTTAGATAAAGTCACTAATTTATTATTATACATTCTGTCATTTACAATAGTCTGATTGACTACAGAATCATTTTTCTCTAAAGCTAAGGTGTCATTTTTTGAACAAACAAGGTAAATAA
>DAIDKM010000046.1 GCA_027450045.1 Paludibacter sp.
ATGCAGGCGATCCTCGTTGGAGACCGTAATTCAGATGAATAATTAACAAGAAGAGAACTCGGCAATAGGTTGCGTGATTTCTCTTCTTGTTTTTTGATTGAATTTCCTAGGTTTTTCTGCTTAAATTGAAAGCGAGAATCTGATTTTTTATGTTTTAGTTTATCATTCAATACACCATTACATGCCTCATTCACGTCTTAAAATAAATCTTTTTCTCTTGGGATGGATGCTGTTTGCCAAAATCACTGTTGCAAATGCAGCTTCTTCAATTCCTTTACCAATCATTCCCACCACCCAATTTCTTATTACCGATTATGGCGCTAGTACATCTAACGCTGATAATGCTTTGTATATTAATGCTGCTATCTCGGCGGCCAATAGTGCAGGAGGAGGAACAGTGGTATTCCCGAAGGGAACTTTTTTAAGTGGCCCAATAACCATGCAAAGCAATGTGAATCTGTATCTGGCTGATCAAGATACGTTAGAAATTCTGCCTTATGGAAATGGGAATGGCTCACCTGTAGGATCGTATCCAAACAATGGATCTACAGATCAATACAACCCTTTTATTTTTGGACAGAATCTGAATAATATTGAAGTGAGTGGTAGCGGTGTGATTGAAGGAAATGGCAATGCATGGTGGACTGCTTATCAATCCAATAGCTCCATGAAGAGGCCATGTCTTATTCGTTTTAAAGCATGTAATACAGTCTTAATCACTGGAATTACGCTGGAGAATTCGCCCGGTGTACACGTGACTTTAGGTCAAAGTAGTTCTATGGGATCAAATGGTACTATTTCATATATAACTGTGAAAGCCCCAAATACTTCTCCCAATACAGATGCTATTGATACCTGGTATTGGAATGGCATCAACATCAACCATTGCAATCTTTCGGAAGGTGACGACAATGTGGCGATGGACAGCTACAGCCAAAACGTCACAATCACTGATTGTACTTTAGGTTATGGCCATGGCATATCGGTAGGAAGTTATGCGACTGCTGTACATAATGTTACGGTTGATAGTTGTACGTTTACCAATACGACAAACGGGATTCGGTTAAAATCAGAACGAGGTAGAGGCGGCAGTGGAGTAAATGCCGTTTATAATCTCTCTTATTCCAATATTACGATGACCAACGTCAAATGGCCTTTTTACATCACGAGTTATTATTACACGTCAACGCCTTCGATAACCGATCCTGCACAAACGATTACAAGCACTACGCCAACGTGGCGCGATATTTATTTCAAAAATATTACGGTAAATAATTCAACTTATGCCGGATTTATCTGGGGTTTGCCCGAACAATCCGTTGATAATGTGGTTTTCGACAACGTACAAATTAATGCAACTTCAAGAGGTATGCAAACCTGTTTTGTGGATACTTTAATATTCAAAGACTGCTCCTCCATTACCATCCCGAATAGCAAAGGGAATGCCATTTACTCTCCTTTTGACACGATCAATTTTAGTGGACTCAACCCAACCACTGGAGCTTCTACGTCCTGCACTCCCACCGGTATTGATGAAGTGATGGCTAATGGATTACATTGCTATCCGAATCCTGTGAGAGGGAATTTCGTAAATATCAACGCCGGAAATGAGATTGAAAAGGTGAGGCTTTATTCATTAACCGGCATAAAAATTAATGAAGAAACCGTTAATTCAATGCAGTTTGCGATGGATATATCATCACTTCCCGCGGGATATTATATTCTCAATGTGTTGTTTTCAAATGGCACAATTGCTTCTCAAAAACTGATCAAAGAGCAGTAATTTTTTTGTCACCTAACCTTTGGCGATAAAAGAAATGGTATCTTTGAAAAGCAAATCCATATTTCAAACGCATTTAATTATGAAGAAACAATTTTTTCTCGCGTTGTTTTCAGCGCTTGTTTTGTCAGCAAATGCTCAAATCGAACCGGCATTGCCTGCTGATCTGTACTCCAATCTATCTTTCCCAATGGAAAAGGTAGTCGCTCCGACATTCCCTGCTAATGTGGTTTCGATAACCGATTTTGGAGCAAAAGGTGACGGGAAATTTGATAACACCACAGCTTTTGCCAAAGCTATTGATGCTATTGTGGCAAAAGGTGGTGGAACAGTTGAGATTCCTGCCGGTACATGGCTCACAGGGCCTATTGTATTGAAAAGCAATGTCTGTTTAAATTCTGCAAAAGGAGCTTTGGTGCTTTTTACACCTGATCTTTCGCATTACCCAATGATAGCAGGAAATTTTGAAGGCGTTAATACTTACCGGTGCCAATCTCCAATTTCTGCTTATCATGCTTCCAATATCGCAATTATAGGAAATGGCGTTTTCGATGGTTCCGGACAGGCATGGCGTCCATTGAAAAAGAATAATGCACCTCTTTCGGTATGGGAACAACAAATTGCTTCGGGTGGTGTCTTAGATGAATCGAAAAAGACGTGGTGGCCAAGCGAAGGCGCTTTAAGAGGCAGTCGCCTTTCGACTGATCAAAATGTGCCGAATGTTTCCGATATTAAAACATGGAAAGAAATTAAAGATTATCTCCGCCCTGTTATGATTGAATTTGATTCGTGTCAGAATGTATATTTAGAGGGAATAACCGTGCAAAATTCTCCTGCATGGACCATTCATCCGTTGATGTGCGACAACGTATTGTTGAATGGATTGACAGTGCGAAACCCTGAATATGGGGCAAATACAGACGGAATCGACATTGAATCTTCTAAAAATGTAGTGTTGTGCAATAGTTCATTTAGCGTTGGGGATGATGGTATATGTGTCAAATCGGGTAAAAACGAGTCCGGGCGTAAGCGCGGTATTCCAACTGAAAATCTTTTAGTTGAAAATTGTACTGTTTATCATGCCCATGGTGGTTTTGTCGTTGGAAGCGAAATGTCGGGCGGTGTACGCAACGTCAAAGTGAGCCATTGCAACTTTATTGGCACGGATGCCGGATTGCGTTTCAAAAGCACACGGGGCAGAGGTGGCGTTGTTGAAAATATCTACATCTCGGATATTAACATGGCCGATATTAAAACCGACGCTATTCTTTTCGATCTCTTTTATGGCGGTAAAACCAATAATAAGGTGGTAATGGCGGATGTAACGACACCGGTTTTTCGTAAGATATTCATGAAAAACATTGTGTGTAAAGGTGCCAAGCGTGCGCTTTTTCTTAATGGATTGCCCGAAATGTTTTTGCGGGATATCTCTTTAGAAAATGCTCAGTTAACTGCCGATTCAGGTGGTAGTATTCGTGAAACGAGCAATATCTCGTTGTCGAATGTGTCAATAATCACATCTTCAAATCCTTCGTTAGAATTGACAAATACCCAATATGCTACATTCGATAAACTTATGTTCCCGGGTGATGAGCATCCCATCATTGCCCTAAATGGAACTGATTGTCAATATATTCAGATAACACATTCTCCCGGAATAACCTATTCCAACATCACTTGGAGTGACCATGCCACCAAGGATGCGATTGAAATAAGACCTTGATCAAGTTTATCTAAAAATCAGCGTTATCGCTTCTAATTTCTTGTTTAATGAAAAAAACAGTGGTTTATCTATTCTTGGTTTGTTTGGTCGGTCTATTCATTGCTGCAAAGGCTAAACCGGTTCGTGTTTTATTAGCAGGTGATTCTACTTTGGCCGACAAGCCTATTCCCGACAATCCCGAACGAGGGTGGGGGATGGTGCTTCCTTCTTATTTCAACAATAATGTGGTAATCGAAAACTATGCGCGCAACGGACGCAGTACCCGTTCTTTTATTGATGAAGGACGTTGGGCAAACCTTGTTGCTCATATACAAGAAGGCGATTATGTTATTATTCAATTTGCGCATAACGATGAGAAAGTGAATACCGTTCGGTACGCGTCTCCTGCTACCTACGCTGCTAATCTAAGTCGTTTTGTGACAGATGTCCGGGCCAAAGGTGGTATTCCTATTTTGTGTACGCCGGTAATGCGCCGTAAATTTGATAAACAAGGACATTTTGTAAATACGCATGGTGCTTATCCCGATTCAGCGCGTGCTGTTGCTAAACGCATGAATGTTCCTTTGTTCGATTTGTCAAAACAGACAGAAGATATGCTTGTTTCCTTGGGTGTTGAAGGTTCCAAAAAATTATTCCTGCACATTGCTCCAGGACAATACAGGTCGTTGCCAAACGGACGCAATGATGATACGCATTCTTCGGAGCTGGGTGCCATGACAAATGCCCGTTTTGTGGTTGACGATATAAAAGCTTGGCATCTTGAACCATTGATCAAGAATCTTCGCCCTGAAAATAAAATTACAGTTACGTTTACAACACCAACGCTACCTAAATGAAATGTTCTGACATTACAATACAAAGCAATTATTCATCAATACGAACCGGTTTGTTTCTTCTCGTGTTGATCTGTACATTTCCTTTGTCTCTTTTTGCGCAGCTGCCTACTGTATCAAAAGTCTGGGTTCCTGATTTAGGTAACGGATATTATAAAAATCCTATCATTTATGCCGATTATTCTGATCCTGATGTTTGTCGTGTAGGGGATGACTATTATCTGGTATCTTCCAGTTTTGATGCTATTCCCGGATTACCGATACTGCATTCCAAAGATTTGGTTAACTGGACCATCATAGGCCATGCCTTGCTGCAACAGCCTCCTTATGATCATTATACAAAAACGCAGCATGGAGGCGGAGTCTGGGCACCTGCAATACGGTATCATGGCGGGATGTTTTATATTTATTATCCCGATCCTGATTATGGCATTTATATGGTAAAGGCTAAAAATCCGGCTGGCCCTTGGACGGCTCCGGTGCTTGTTCAGGGAGGAAAAGGGTTGGAAGATCCTTGTCCATTATGGGATACCGATGGAAAGGTTTATCTTGTTCATGCTTATGCTGGCAGTAGAGCGGGAATCAGAGATATCTTGGTTATGAATCAAATGAATGATGCAGGAACAAAATTTGTGAACGCAGGAGTGATCGTTTATGATGGTCATGGCGTAGATGAGGATGTTGAAGGACCAAAGTTATATAAGCGAAACGGATATTATTACATCTTTGCTCCTGCAGGTGGATTTGATCAAGGCTGGGAAGTCGTTCTTCGATCAAAAAATATTTACGGGCCTTATGAACGGCGTGTTGTGATGAATCAGGGTAAATCAAATATTGTTTCTCCCCACCAGGGAGGCTGGGTTGAGACGCAAACAGGACAGTCGTGGTTTCTCCATTTTGCACAACCCACTACTTATGGCCGCTTGGTATATCTGGAACCAATGAAATGGGTAAACGGATGGCCTATTATTGGCATAGATCAGGGAAATGGAATCGGAGAGCCTGTGGATCAATACAAAATGCCTGATGTTGGTAAAATATACCCAATCGCGACACCTCAAACTTCTGATGATTTTAATAGCGGAAAACTTGGTTTGCAATGGCAGTGGCAAGCCAATCCTCAACCAACGTGGGTATTCCCATTTAAAAGCAAAGGAATCCTTCGCCTTTATGGTCAGCTCCTACCAAGGGAATTTAAAAATTACTGGGATGTGCCTAATATACTCATGCAGAAATTTCCTGCTCCAGAGTTTAGTGCTACAACCAAAGTTGCCTTTAATCCTTCAATGGAAGGTGACAGGGCTGGTTTGATTGTGATGGGGATAGATTATGCCTCCTTGGCTATTGACAATGGTACAAAAGGGTTAATGTTGACTCAAAATAGTTGTCTGAAAGCTGATAAAGGATCGTCTGAAACCGTTAATGCGACTCTCCCACTCACAACTTCGACTGTGTGGTTGAGAGTGAAGGTGTCTAATTCCAATCCGACAACATCTGATGGAAATACACTTCTTGTCACGTGCCGGTTCAGCTATAGTCTTGATGGAAAAAACTTTGTTGCTTTCGGAAACCCTTTTACCGCAACGGAAGGTCGCTGGATCGGTGCAAAGGTGGGTTTATTTTGTACCAGACAACAATGGAGCCACGATTCCGGTTATCTTGATGTGTACGGATTTTCTATCGATAAATAAGTCTTGTTTTGTGTTTTGAAGAGGATCATAATCCATTGCACAACCATGTCTTGGATTGCGATCCTCTTTTTTTGCCCATCATTTTTCGGTTTCGCCGAACGTGCTTACTTTTACAAACAGGAAACAGAAACTTTTTTGACTTCACAGATGACTTTTACTGCCATTGATTTTGAAACTGCTCATGCTAAATTTCCTTGCGAAATTGGCATTTGTCGAGTGGAAGAGGGCGTGATTCAAGCCACTTCCTCATGGCTCATCAAACCGGCATGTTTTCCGTATATGAACTATTGGTGCTATCAAACGCATGGCATCAGCTCCGAAATGGTGCAAAATGAACCCACTTTTGAAGAACTTTGGTCTGCGTTGCGTCCTTTTCTGGACGATACGTTGTTGATTGCCCACAATGCGCCATTCGATATGAGCGTATTGCGTGCCTCCTTGCAATATTACGATCTGGCCATGCCTCATAGCGACTATCTGTGCAGCGTTTCGCTCTCGCGACGTGCGTGGAAAGGGCTTTCATCCTATCGTTTGAATGATTTATGTCAATTGCACGACATTCATTTCCATCATCATCGTGCCGGAGCCGATGCTGAAGCGTGTGCAAAGTTGGTGTTGAAAATGGGAGAAGAGAGAGGCGCTGCTTCCATCCTTGACTTATCAAATGAACTGGGTGTTCGTCTCAAACAGGTGTGAATTGGCAATGTTGAATTCTATGATGAAAGCAACGTATTGGCAATAGAAACTTCAGATCGGAAATTATCGTTAGCGCTTCTTATCTTCTCTATCTTCATTAATTCAGTCACTTTTGTATTCTTCTTTGGCCGCACAACTCATCTCGTTTGATACTTTGCGGCAAAATTCCTACCTTTGTTAACCAAAATATGGTCTTATAGTTCAATGGATAGAACGGAAGTTTCCTAAACTTCAAATCCGGGTTCGATTCCCGGTGGGACTACTCTTCCTCTTGAAAAACAGTCAGGTGAAAAGGTGTTGAGTCCTTGTATTTGTATTCCTTCTCTATTCAGAATGACGCCTTTCCCATTGATTTTTCCCATTCTTCCATGATTCTTTTCTGATGTTTTTTCTTCCTGCAATCAAAAAGTGTACGCAAAATAAATGACAAAAATAATCCCCATAAATAGGGATTTTTTCATCTATCAATTTATTGTTCCTTTGCATTCACAAAGAAGTTGCACTTCATTCACAAAGACATTCGTTAATTTTTCAAATAGATAAAAATGAAAATCTTTACCCTCAGTTGCTGTTTGATCATGACATTTTGTTCGCTCGCAATTCATGCTGAACCCGTTGTAACGCCAAAAGACACTACGCATCGGATGAAAGAATTATCATTGAATGAAGTAGTAATCGTTGCCGGAAAACAACCCGAAACATTGGCTAATCTGCCTGCAGCCGTGAGTTACATTGGTCATGCCGATATAAATGATTTTCAGATTGTCACGTTACGCAATCTTACTTCGATTGTCCCCAACTTATTTATGCCGTCGTACGGATCAAAACTGACGGATCCTGTTTATATTCGTGGTGTGGGATCGCGTATTAACGATCCTTCTGTAGGTTTGTATGTCGATAATGTGCCTTATTTTAATAAATCAACCTTTGTTTTTGATTTCAACGATGTGGAACGCGTGGAAATATTGCGCGGTCCTCAAGGTACTTTGTACGGACGCAACACGATGGGCGGATTAATCAACATTATCACACGAATGCCTTCGTTTCAACCTTCAACCGACTTTACAATCGATGCCGGCAATTATAATCTTCAACGTTACAGTCTTTCTATGGATCAGCCACTGATTGATCATGAATTAGCGATGCTGGTGTCGGGAGATTACACGAATCACAACGGATATTACATCAATCATTTCAACAACTCGAAAGTGGGAAGTGACGAAACCATGAACGGTATGCTCAAATTGCGCTATACGCCGACAGAAAATCTTTCGCTTTTGTATAAATTGAGTGGTGATAAAAGTGACGAAAATGGCTATCCCTATGGCGTGATTGATTCCACCGGCAAGGCGTATGTCAACTATAATCACCCGAGTTTCTATCGCCGGAGATTCTTTGACAATAGTTTGACTGCTACATATACTAAAAACAATATTGAGTTGACTTCCGCTACCAGTTTTCAGTACATGAATGACGATCAAGACATTGATCAGGATTTTTCGCCTGCAGATATTTACACCGTCACTCAAATGACGACTCAACATTCCTATTCGCAAGAATTTAGAGCGGATGTCACCAAATGGAAGAATTGGACGTTGACCGGTGGTGTTTTTGGGTTTCGACAAAGCGTCAATGGAACCATTAATCTGCGTAGCGGGGCGATGCCTTCGATCAACTATGATAAAATGAGCACGCAAACTAATGAAGGAGTTGCCGGTTATGGCCAGGCCACGCTCAACTCACTGCTTCATTTTATCGATGTAACGTTTGGTCTTCGTTACGATTATGAACACAATGGTGTTAATTATCTCTTTGTTTTACGGGGAAATCCGACTCCCGTTGTAGCTACTGATACGTTGTATAAAGGCAACTTCTCGCAATGGACTCCTAAAATTGCCTTGCGTTTTAAAACAGGACGTGAAACCTCTATTTATGCCACATGGTCAAAAGGTTATCGAGGCGGTGGATTTAATTTTGGCGCAGCGCGGCCTCAAGATCTTTATTACAAACCCGAATATTCGTACAATTACGAAGTAGGATTTAAAGGATCGTTTTGGGATGGGAAATTGACTACCAATGCCGACTTGTTTTACATCGACTGGCGTTCGCAACAAGTAAGCGAACGAGCAATTGTAGGCAACGGCAACATTTATCAAAATGCAGGGAAAACTTTCTCAAAAGGGGCGGAAGCTGAAGTTGTTTATCATCCGATTAATGAAATCACGTTTGGTGGAAGCGCAGGAATAACTCAAGCCAAATATCTGTTTTTCCAGCCAGACCACACGAAATCAATTAATTATGGCGGAAATCACTTGCCGTTTGTGCCACTTTCAACTTACAGTGTTTATACCCAACTTCGTTTGCCGATTCACGACTCTTTTGTGAAAGCGATTAGCTTAAATGCGGCTTACAATGGCGTTGGAAAAATTTATTGGGACGATGCCAACACACATTCTGATCCCGCCTATCAGTTGCTCGATGGTTCCATCTCTTTTGAAGGCGTTTGGGGCGATATTTCGATTTGGAGTAAGAATCTTGCCAACACATCCTATCATGCTTATCTATTTCAGTTTGGAAGTAATTGGTATGGTCAACAGGGAACTCCAACCACGTTTGGCATTTCGTACCACAAACGTTTCTAAGCATGGCATGAGCGGAGCACGATCGTAACCCGAATATTCATTGATTTTTCATACCTTTATTCACCCTTTCAAACAAGAGATATATTCTATCAACGTGTTGATAATCATTCATTAAACTTGATTTGACTTTCTTATTTTTGTTGCATATATGACACCGATCAAGAAATATTCAACGCTATTTTCGCTTTATATTGCACAATCGGTGCCAATGAGTTTTTTTTCAACGGTCTTGCCCATCATTATGCGAATGGAGCATTTTTCGCTGACCAATATTGCTATGCTGCAACTGATGAAACTCCCATGGATATTGAAATTCTTCTGGGCACCTTTGGTTGACAAGAACAGCTCGTCGCATTTGCACTACAAGAGATGGATCATCGGCTCGGAATTGATGTATGCTGTCACGATTTTTGCCCTTGCTTTTTTCAATCTTCATTTCGACTTTCACCTTATGGTGATTCTCATGGTGTTGGCAATTACCTTTTCAGCGACACAAGACATTGCTTCGGATGCGTTAGCCATCCGTATGTTGAAAAAGGAAGAGCGTGCTTATGGCAACAGCATGCAGTCGTTTGGTAATTTTGGTGGTACTTTATTGGGTAGTGGCGTTTTGTTGTTGCTCTATGCTGTAACTGGATGGTCGTGGGTGATGGTTGCATTGGGTGGTTTTGTGTTGATTGCGCTCATTCCGCTATCGCTTTTTGTCAATAAAAGAAACACCGCTGAAATAGCTCCTGTGCAAGCTGGTATTAAATACAGCGATTTGTTCCGCTTCTTCAAACTTCCGGGAAATGGCAAACAAACACTCTTACTTGTAGTCTATTATGGTGGAATTCTTGGAATTCTTTCTTTGTTAAAACCATATTTGGTCGATTTGGGTTATGGCTTAAAAGAGATCGCGTTCATGGTCGGTGTTTTTGGAACTGCTTGTGGCGCTGCAGGAGCTTTGTTGGGTGGTTTTATCTTAAAAAGAATTGGAAACAGGCGTGGTCTTCGTCTCTTTGCATTGGTCAATGTTGTAGCTGCTGCATTTTTTATTTTAATTGGGCATACCGCCTCTATCTATTTGCTTTATGTCGGTATTGCGCTCTTATGGATTGCATACGCGCTATCATCGGTCGTCATTTATACTATTTCCATGGAGAAAGTACGATCTGGAAAAGAAGGCACGGACTACACCCTTCAGATAGTCATTACACATCTAATGGGAATTGTTTTTGCAGTGGCTTTTGGCAAATTAGCCGACTTGTTGGGCTTTTCTTCTCTTTTCTATATTGAAACAACGGTAGGGTTGGTTGTTTTTGGAATTGTCTTTTTCTTGTATGACGGCAAGCGGAAACAATTGGAACCTTTTCATTCATCGAAAAAATTATGAGTCAAATTCTTTTAGATCATGATTTGATAAAAAAATACGATTGCCCCGGGCCTCGTTACACGAGTTACCCTCCTGCTAATTTCTTTCAGTCAGGATTCAAGGTGGAATCATTCATCGATTTGCTGCAACAATCGAATCAACAGCAGCCGCGGAATCTTTCTTTCTATTTTCACGTTCCTTTTTGTCCTCAACTGTGTAACTTTTGTGGTTGCAACAGCGAATTAATGCGTGACAAAGCGACCACAGAACGTTATTTTGAGATGTTGAAAAAAGAGTTCGTGACCGTGGCTTCGCATCTTGACACTACGCGCCGTGTATCGCAGGTACATTGGGGTGGGGGAACGCCCAACGCCGTGCCTGCCCGTTATATTGCCGGTGTGATGGAACTTGTTCGTGCTCATTTTGCATTTACGCCTGATGCCGAGGTTGCGATGGAATGCAATCCGGCTTATATGACGCTGGAACAAATAGATCAATTGGCTGAGATGGGATTTAATCGTATTAGCCTTGGAATACAAGATTTTGATTTGAAAGCGCTTTCTATTATTCATCGAAAACCTTCGAAATTGGCCATCGAAATGGTGATGGAAGCGTTGCATAAACATAAAATGCAGGTAAATCTGGATTTCGTGTATGGATTACCTACCCAAACTGTCGAAAAGTTTCAGCAAACCATTGATCATGCCATTGCACTGAACCCTGAACGCATCGTCACTTTTTCGTATGCGCACGTGCCATGGATTAAATCGGCACAGAAAGTGCTCGAACAACACATTTTGCCATCAGCCGAAGAGAAGTTGTCCCTTTTTCATGCTGCTTACGAGCGCATGACGAAAGCCGGTTACGATGCCATTGGTCTTGACCATTTCGCGCGTCCGCACGATGAAATGGCACAAGCACTTCATGAGCGAACCTTGCATCGCAACTTCATGGGGTATTGTACCCGAACTCATTCGGGTCAGGTTTATGCATTTGGAGTTTCGTCGATCACGCAATTAGAAAACGCGTACGTTCAGAATAATAAAAACACGGACGCTTACATGGAAATTATTTCTCAAAAAGGTCTTGCTCCCGAGAAAGGATATGTGTTGACTGAGAACGATAAAGTGTGTCGCCTTGTCATCGAAGAGCTAATGTGCAATCAATTTATTGATTTAGATCAAATCGCGGTTCAATGTGGTTTGACGTATGAGCAATTGCTTGCAATCACGACATTTTCACCTGACAATTTGCAACCAATGATCCATGATCATTTGGTGACGTGGTCAAATCATCAACTTACGGTATTGCCGGCTGGCAGAATGATTCTACGCAATGTGGCTATGTTATTCGATCCGTTATTGGATAATAATTCTACGATGCATTATTCACGCACGGTATAATAAAATCTCTCTTTCAAAAGAAACTGACGCAATGGAACTTCAAACAGACATTTTAGTAGTTGGAGCCGGACTTACCGGACTTACTACAGCTCATTATTTACAAAAAAACAACCGTTCTTTTTTTGTCGTTGAACAAGCAATGCGTGTTGGCGGCGCCATTCAAACCGGAGAAGAGAATGGATTTATCTTTGAAAAAGGTCCCAGTACGGGTGTAATGAATAATGAAATCGTGCGAGAGGTTTTCGACGACTTATCCTCTTTGTGTACGTTGGAATGGGCGACAAATAGTGTCAACAAGCGCTTCATTCTTAAAAATAACCGTTGGCAACCACTACCAAGCGGAGTATTAGGTGGCATAACGACGCCATTATTCAAGTTTTCGGACAAACTTCGTCTGTTGACAGAACCCTTTCGCAAACCCGGAACCAATCCCAACGAGACACTCGATCAATTGGTAAAGCGACGCATGGGTAAAAGTTTTTTGGATTATGCCGTCGATCCATTTATTCTTGGTGTTTATGCCGGTGATCCTTCTTATTTAGTACCGCGCTTTGCATTGCCAAAATTGTACCAGTTGGAACAAAACTATGGCAGTTTTATCGGAGGTTCGGTCAAGATGCAATTGGAAAAGCGAAAACTGAAAGAGAAAAAACCACCTAAACAACCTCATCGCATCTTTTCTGCTAAAGGTGGCCTTCATAACTTGACGCACGCATTGATGAAATCGGCTGGAGAAGAGAAGTTTTTGTTAGGCATACAGCAATTATCACTTGTTCCAACTGATAATAATCATTTCAAGGTGGAAGGAATATTACCAAGTGGTGAGAAAATTCTCATTCAAGCGAATCAAATCATTATCACAACCGGTGCGTCATCGTTGCATTCATTGCTTCCTTTTGTAGAAAATCATTTGTTGAACAATATAACGAATCTGCATTATGCCAAAGTGGTACAAGTTGCCGTTGGCTTTAAGCATTGGCTGGGAACTCCGATTGATGGCTTCGGTGGATTAATTCCTTCAAAAGAAAACAAGCAACTTCTTGGTGTCTTGTATCCTTCGGCATTTCTTTCACATCGTGCGCCCGAAGGTGGAGCATTACTGTCTATTTTTTTGGGGGGTGTGCGTCATCCCGAAGTGTTTGATATGCCCGATGATGCCATTCGTCAACTTATCGGGACATCTTTGCAAGAATGGATGGGACTAAAATCGTTTTATCCAGACTTATTTCAGGTGTTTCGATACCAGGAAGCGATTCCGCAATATGGAGCTGACTGTGAAGCGCGGTTTATCACACTCGATCGTTTGCAACAACAATTTCCATCGTTGCATATAGGCGGCAATTTGCGTGGAGGGATTGGTATGGCCGATCGAATCAAACAAGGAAAACAATTAGCCAATGAGATATTGGGCTAATACCAAATGCCGGAACTCTCTAAAAAGCATTATAATTTGTAGAAGTGTTGATATGTGTCCAGTATTAAAGCCTTCCATCTACGAGTTTAGGATCTAATACACTTTTTACATCGTACAGAACTCCGGTTCCCTTTAAATATGAGGTCAGATTTAAAGTAGAAAACGATTCATGTGCTACAGCTAAAATGATAGCGTCGTATTGTGCTTTAGGGAACTCTGTAACTACATTTACCTGATAAGCATGTTGCACTTCGTCAGGATTTACCCAAGGATCAAAGATTGTGACATGCACGTTATAGTCGTTCAATGTATGCACAATGTCGATAACTTTAGTGTTTCGCACATCAGGACAATTTTCTTTGAACGTAAATCCCAACAGTAAAATGTTCGATCCAACAACTTGAACGCCTTTTTTCAGCATTAAACGAACAACTTGGTTGGCGACATATTCACCCATACCATCGTTCATGCGACGACCCGCTAAAATAATCTCAGGATGATAGCCAAACTCTTGGGCTTTTTGTGCAAGATAATATGGATCAACTCCGATACAATGTCCACCGACCAAACCTGGTTTAAAAGGCAGAAAATTCCATTTTGTTGCGGCGGCTTCGAGTACTGCTTGGGTGTCGATATCCATTCGGTTGAATATTTTAGCCAATTCGTTCACAAACGCAATATTGATGTCGCGTTGTGAATTTTCAATCACCTTGGCCGCTTCCGCCACACGAATGGTGGGTGCCAGATGTGTTCCGGCAACGATTACCGAACGATAAAGCGCATCAACTTTTTGCCCTGTTTCAGGCGTTGAACCCGAAGTTACTTTCTTGATTTTTTCTACCGTATGTTCTTTATCTCCCGGATTGATGCGCTCGGGGGAATATCCCGCAAAAAAATCTTTATTAAACGTAAAGCCGGAAACTTGCTCGACCACAGGCACGCATTTTTCTTCGGTTACACCGGGGTAAACCGTCGATTCGTAAATGACAATAGCCCCTTTTTGAATTACTTTTCCAACTGTTTCGCTGGCTTTAATCAATGGTGTCAAGTCAGGATTGTTGTGTACATCGACGGGCGTAGGAACGGTAACAATAAAATAATTACACCCCCGAATATCTTCAAGGGAAGAGGTGCAATAAAGTCCTTTTGATCCCAATGCAGGTACTTGCGATGTCAGTGCAGATTGAAGCAACTCGCTGTCCACTTCCAATGTGGCATCTATTCCGTTCATCAACGCATTCACACGTCCTTGATTGACGTCGAATCCAATTACAGGGTATTTTGTCGAAAAGAGACGCGCCAATGGAAGCCCGACATATCCTAAGCCAATGATTGCTATTTTTATTTCCATAATGTCAAACGATAGAATGGTTTTAGATTTCAACTATTTGTTCATTTATTTTTCTTCAAACAATGCAGTGCGTTGCCGATTTTCTACTTCAAATTCTCGTGATACCATTTCACTGCTTCTCGAAGTCCTTCCTTAAAGTAAAAGCTGGGATTATAGCCCAACAACTTTTGTGCTTTTTCAATGCTTGCCAGAGAATGAGGTATGTCGCCGATACGATTTGGGCCATAAATTGTATCCACTGCCGCAATAGCCGGATCATATTCGCTTAAATAGGTTTTTAAATATTCTACCAGTTGCGTCAATGACGTTTGCTCTCCACAAGCCGTATTGTAAACGGTATTCACAGCCTCACTGCTTTGTGTCGATATTGCGAGTAGATTCATCAATAACACGTTCTCAATGTAGGTGAAGTCCCGCGAATAACTTCCGTCTCCATTGATAACCGGAGATTGATGTTGCATCAGTTGTTTTACAAACAAAGGAATGACCGCTGCATAAGCTCCGTTCGGGTCTTGACGACGACCGAATACATTAAAATAGCGCAATCCGATACTTTCTAATCCATAAGTCGTGGCAAAAATATCGGCATACAATTCGTTCACATATTTCGTAATGGCATAGGGCGATAATGGGCGGCCAATGGTTTCCTCCACTTTGGGTAATGCTGCAGAGTCACCATACGTTGAAGAACTTGCTGCATAAACAAAACGTTTGATGCCAGCATCACGAGCTGCCACAAGCATGTTCAAAAAGCCTGTTGTGTTCACTTCATGTGTCGTAATGGGATCTTTGATGGAGCGAGGCACAGAACCTAACGCGGCTTCATGAAATACATAATCCACACCAATGACTGCTTTACGACAATCGTCAAGATTTCGGATATCGCCTACAACCAGCTGAAACCTTGCATTGTTTAATAACGCAGAGATGTTTTCCCAATGGCCGGTACTGAAATTATCCAGACAAACGACTCGATGACCTGATGACAGAAGCAACTCGCATAAGTTGCTCCCAATAAACCCGGCACCACCGGTCACTAAAATTACAGATGATTGAAAATAAGGATAATCCATGTGTGGTAATTAAAATAATAGATAATAAGCATCATCCTATTGTATATGAATAAGATGATGCTTATTATTAACTATAGCAACAAAAACGATTATTCCTGTTTCTTTTGATGATAATGTCCGTATCCGTAATGGTATCCATAGTGATATCCTCGACGGTACCCATAATGTCTTTTTTCCATGTGGACATCGTTGATGACAAGATAAATAGGTTTGAGAGATCCTTCTGTCGCTAACCGATTCACAAATTCCAGATTGCGGCGATCGGAATATTCAGCGCGACATACATACAACGTCACATCGGTCAATCTGTGAAGTAATAAAGTATCTGATACCGCACCGACAGGCGCTGTATCCATTACTATATAATCATATTCAGGCTTTAGAATTTCAAACATTTCGTCTAACCGTTGGCGCATAATCAGCTCGTTTGGATTGGGCGGTATCATCCCAGAAGGTAGAAGATCAAGATTTGGATAGTCAGGCGCAGTTAATATCAACTTATGCGCATCACTCTCGAGACCAGTTAAATAGGAGGTGATGCCCTCTTGATCAGGAAATCCAAACAATTTCGTTAATTGTGGTTTCCGTAAATCAAGACCCATCAATAAAACTTTTTTATCGGCCATTGAGAGTGTAATAGCTAAATTCACACTGACAAATGTTTTTCCTTCACCCGGCTCTGTCGAAGTTACCATCACTACTTTCTGAGTAGGATAGTCAAGTACAAACTGCAACTTTGTGCGAAGTAACCTAAGTAACTCTGGATTGGATTCAGTGATGGAATGTTGATCTACAATAGTTTGTCCTGAAAGATTGTGCCCCAACTCGGTCAATACGGGTACACTTGTAATGGCTTCCACATCTTGTCGGGTATGAATTGACGTATCAATAAGATCACGTATATAGATGATCAAAATGGGAATTGCTAACCCTAAAACAAAAAATACTAATAAGATAAGGGAAGAACGGGGAGCTACTTGCAACGCATCGTCTGCGCTATCGATAACCCGCGCTTTTGGAACGGTAACTGCCATTTGCAATGCGGCTTCTTCTCGTTTTTGTAACAAAAAGAGGTACAGCGTTTCCTTCACTTGCTGTTGTCGTTTGATTTCGAGGTATTGACGCTCTTGGCGTGGAACTGCATGTAATTTGGCATTTATCAATGAATTCTGTGCTTCTAAATCTTGACGCGTTATGGCCATTCCCTTACGTGTATTGGCAATGCTTACTAAAATTGCTTTACGTGCAGTTTCAACTTGATGATTAAGTGAAGAAAGAGCGGGATTATCTACTGAAGAATTGCGAGCAATTCTCTCGCGTTCCAATACTAATTGGTTATATCCGTTAATAACAGCGAGCAATCCAACATCAGTAAGTCCTAAATTAGGCACTAAGGCATTGCGATATTTTGGATCTCGTAAAAATTGTTCTATGTAGTCGATTAAGTGAAGTTGAGTCTCAACCGTCATGGTTTGTTGTTGATAAGTATCGGCATCACCTAAAACGAGCTGTGCTTGTGCATCGGTATCAACAATTTTGTTAGCCTGCTTAAAGTGCTGAGCTTGTTCTTCCACTGTGCTTAATTCGCCAGTCAATAATTTCAATCGAGAATTGATAAACGTGGCCGTATTAATTGCTGCCTGATTTGTTTGCTCAGTAGCATCACTATTGTAAATTTTAATTAACGTGTTCAGAATATCTTTTCCCTTTTGCACGTTGCCTGCCACCAACGTAAGATTAATTACATCGGTCTGTTTTCCAACATCGGTGGATAAAGCAGATGTTGCTAAATTTTTAGCTACAGCAATTGGATTACTAATGGTTACGTAAAGATTTTTTTCGGGAAATTTTTGATTAGGACGTTGTTGAATAAATAAGTTTCCCGCAGGTGTTTGTAAAACAATCGGCAATTGATGAACTTCCCATTTCCACTTATTGTTACCATAGCTTGCATCGATTGAAAGAGAATGGTTTTCCTCTGGAGATATTTGCAATTCAAGTGAAGTGTGAAGATTCGCCAATGAAATGCTGTCTAAATTCACATAAAGAGGTGATGCTGTATAAACTTCTTCTTTATGCAAAAAACTATATTGATAATAGGAGGTATAGAGTTGTAATTTATGTACCACTTCTCCCATCAAATTGCGTGAATGAACCACTTGTTCTTCATCATTTACCATGGACGGATTGTTACCGCTAAGTCCTATTGCATCGAGCTGATTAACGACAGACATCGCATTCATCTGCCCATTTTTCGATTGGTCAATCACTAAGATAGACGCAGTGAACTGATATTGTTTGGGTGATATCCGTACATAAAAATAACCTGCAATGAGGGCAAAAATGACAGAAGCAACTATCCACGGCCAATAACCGATAAATTTTTCAAATAATTCACGCAGGTCGAGGGGTTTTTCTTCGTTCGTTTCAAGGGGTTGTTCTGTATATTTTTCCATGATGTAAAAACAAAAAAATAAAATTGCGTCAGTTTAAAATTACGAGTGATTGAGCAAGTTGCTATGTCGTGCTTACTTTTTCAAAATCAAAGCAAGAAATGATGCTAATGAAATTAGGGTGCCGACAATAGAAATACTGAGGGTCTCAGCCGTACTGAAATTTGATGAACGTGCTTTTGGACCGTTGGGTTGCACGTAAAGTACATCATTTTGTTGCATAAAAAAGAAGGGTGAGTGAATCAGATTTTTGTCACTCAAATTCAGTCGATAGGTTTCACGTTTTCCATTACTTTCTTCCCGAATGAGCAGTACATTGTTGCGACGTCCAAAAATAGTAAGATCACCTGCCATGGCTATGGCTTCAAAAACATTCACTTTCTCGTTGACAATCGGGAACACGCCAGGATGGGCTACTTCTCCCAATACCGAAATTTTATAGTTGGCATAGCGAATAGTAATAATGGGGTCTTCTTTGATATAGCGTGGATAAATTAGGTTTTTGATAGTTTGGGCTAATTCCATTTCGGTCAATCCTTCTGCTTTAATTTCCCCAAGGACAGGAAAAGTGATATTCCCTTCTGTATTAACCAAATATGTTTGTAAAGCTACGGCTGATGTTGCCGTATAGTTGGAGGTATTGGTAGAAGTAGGCGTAGGTACTAAAGGCAAGTTAAAAGGTATCGAAATTTCAGGCGTTGTGGTTGAAACTGTGATGATTAACAAATCGCCAACCTTAATTTTGTTGGCAGGAATAGCCACCGAAGTGGTGTCGCTTAAATTTGGATAATGGCCTGCATCTTGTGCATATACGATTTTTTTATCAGCATTACAAGCATTGATAATCAATGCAATAAACAATAAAAATCCTATTCGGCGATTTAACAATGTTTTCATACGTGTTTAATAAGTTTTGCAAAGATAGCTATTTGCGACTTTTGTTGCAACTGTGATGATGTTTTTAGTGTCTTTTGATTCATAAAAAAAGTCAATGGATTTCTGTTTAATTGTTATCTGTTTTTGGTAAAGGCCGAAGTGTCTTCTCTCGGTTTTCTTCTCTATCTTTAATTTATACTATTGATTATAGGCAATTCAACGCTATAAATTTCACTATTTTCCAAATAAGATTCGAAATGCATCTTCGACTTTACGAACAGATATGACCTCAATATTTGTAGACCGTTTTTCTCCTCGTTTTGGATGAAAATCAGGGATTAGTATGCGCTGAAATCCTAACTTTTCTGCTTCCATAATGCGTTGATCCAAACGATTCACAGGTCGGATTTCTCCCGATAGACCCACTTCACCTGCCATGCAGACACCGGAAGCAATGGCCATGTCTAAATTCGACGACAAAACAGCCGACATGAATGCTAAATCGATAGCAGGATCGTTCACTTTCAACCCACCGGCTATGTTGAGAAATACATCTTTTTGTGCCAATCGAAATCCTGCACGTTTCTCAAGTACTGCCAACAGCATATTCATACGGCGCACATCAAAACCGGTGGCTGATCGTTGAGGTGTGCCATAAGCAGCAGTGCTGACCAATGCCTGCACTTCAATCAGAAACGGGCGAATCCCTTCAATGGCTGCCGCGATGGCAACGCCACTCAAGCCTTCGTGATGTTGCGATAACAACAATTCCGATGGATTGGTAACTTCGCGTAACCCGTCATGTTGCATTTCAAAAATTCCCAACTCGGCTGTGCTTCCAAATCGATTTTTATTGGCGCGCAAAATACGATACATATAGTGTTGATCTCCTTCAAATTGTAACACGGTATCAACAATATGTTCCAATATTTTCGGACCGGCTATGGTTCCTTCTTTCGTGATATGGCCAATCAATAACACCGGAATACCAGACTCTTTGGCAAATTTCAGCAGGGATGCAGCGCACTCCCGCACTTGTGTAATGCTTCCTGGCGATGATTCCGCCCACTCGGTAGATATGGTTTGAATGGAGTCAATGACTATTATTTCAGGTTGTACATTCTGAATGTGGACATAAATTTGTTCCAACGATGTTTCGGCAATTACAAAACATGCAGAAAGAGGTTTGCCCAAGCGATCGGCACGCAGTTTAAGTTGTTTCACGCTTTCTTCGCCCGAAACGTACAAAATACGTTTGTCTGCCATTGCTAAAGCCACTTGCAACACCAACGTTGATTTGCCGATGCCGGGTTCACCGCCGATTAAGACTAATGACCCGGGTACTAATCCACCACCAAGCACGCGATTGAACTCTTCTGAATGCGTATTCATCCGCTCTTCATTCGATAAAATTACCGTTTCAATTCGAATCGGTTTGCTTGGTGACGAGTCATGTGAAGTGTAGCCACTCGTTTTTTGAGCTACTTCTTTGCGAATCACCTCTTCCACATAACTGTTCCATGCGCCACACGAAGAACATCGTCCAATCCATTTGGCCGATTCTGCTCCACATTCTTGACACACATAGACTGATTTTGTTTTTGCCATTGTATTGAAAATAAGCACAAATCAAGGGAGGAAGAAGTTCTTATTTCTCTTCGATAGTTTGGTACATCGAACGTGTATGAAGTTGTGGAACAAAAATAGCGTTAATACATGAAATTACAAACAGTTCTCAAAGAAAATTCTTTTTTTTCTGCGTTGACTTGCAATGTGACAAATTTAACTACTGATGAGTGTTTTGGGGTACAATGAAAATACTTGCTCTGATCTACCTCCTATCAGAGAGTCAGAGCAAGGTATCATTACAAACAGTTGTGGAATTAAAAAAAATAAAACAACTTCCGAAAACGAGCCAAAGCGCTATTTAGTGTCT
>DAIDKM010000047.1 GCA_027450045.1 Paludibacter sp.
AGATCTCCATGAGGGCCGTTGAAGACGACAACGTTGATAGGCTGTAGGTGTAAAGGCAGTAATGTCAAAGCCGAGCAGTACTAATTGCCCGAAACTTTTCTTTGAGGCTTGATTCTGGAAAGTGGTTCAGTAATGCTGTTGGAGCCAAGACTCTACTTTAGGGTATTTTCTTTCTTGTTTTTTGGTAGGTCAAACAATATGAATTGACAATGGAGAATAGAGAATGGATACTATAATCTGTTCTTGTGAACTTCTTTCTGATTCACTCAGATTAGTCATTGTCGATTGTCAACTGTCAATTATACATTGATAAAGATTTAGGTGGCTATAGCGCTGGGGTTCCACCTCTTCCCATTCCGAACAGAGAAGTTAAGCCCAACCACGCCGATGGTACTGCCCACAAGGTGGAAGAGTAGGTAGCCGCCACTTTTTAAGGAGTGTTGCTCTCATCTTGAGAGAAACACTCCTTTTTTTGTGCCTTGTGGAAGGCAAGGAAGAGGTTAGAAGGGAATTTCAGCAAGGGATCATTCTTCTATTTCAATGGTTGGAATAGATCCTAATTTTGAGATGGCTTGCGGAAAGATAGATTTTGTGACCGTGATAGTGAGTTGACAAGTGGATTCAAATTGCTGATCGAGAATGGAAATCTGTAAGGCTTTGATGATTGACATGACTTGATTCACCTGTTCGTAAGCGAATGTCAAATGCAATGTTCTTGTTATTTCTTTTACAATAATCTCGTTATTTGCCAATGCATCGCTTGCGGCCAGTTTGTATGCGTGCATCAATCCTCCCGTTCCTAATAAAACTCCTCCAAAGTATCGGACAACTACAATCAAGACATTAGTCAATTCGGCAGAATGGATTTGTCCCAAAATGGGGCGTCCTCCTGTCCCGGAAGGTTCACCGTCATCGTAGGTACGAAATTGCGTTTTATTTTCCCCAAGCATGTAAGCGTAGCAAATATGTCGTGCGTCATAGTAACGCTTCTTGAACGCGTCCAATGTTTGTTTGATTTCTTCTTCGCTTTCAACAGGTATTGCAAACGAAAGGAATTTACTCCCTTTTTCTTTATAAATGCCTTCGGAGGTACGTGTCAGGGTGCGTATGTGGTCGGCCATGTTTTGTCAGTTTAGTTCAATGATCTTTGTGTATATTGTTGGTACCTATGTTGTATTCTGTATCCGTACGTTTGCCCAAAAATGTGTACTTTTGCATCTGTATGCCAGTCATGCAAGAGGATGATTTTTTAATTTGTGAGAATATGATTCAAATTCATAAGTTCCATTATTTGAAAAGGATAGTAACCCCATTGATGCTGATGCTATTGTTCGCAGCTTGTTCACGGAGTAAATATCCTGACAACCTCACGATGATTCCGGCGAATGCTTCGCTGGTAGCTTGTATTGATGTGAAACAATTGATTGATAAATCGGCTTTAAGTTCGTTCAAAAGTTCTCGAACTGTAGCACTAATGTCTCAATCAGCCCTTGACGGTTCGCCTATGTTGAAGGCGTTGATTGATGATCCAACGAAAAGCGGGATAGACTTTAAAACACTGTATGTTTTTTTACTGAATCCGCATCAGATAGGAATCACTTTTCCATTGCGTTCGGCCTCTTCTTTTGAGAAAACAATCTTGTCGTTAGAAAAGGAGGAACAACATCCGGTTACAATTCAAACTGCTTCGAGCTGCAAATATATCTTTTTTTCGGAACAAGATAGCACCGTGTTGGTGTGGGATCATCACAAAGCATTGGCGATGATGCACTCAACGCCTCAAAATGCTTGTTCTGTTTTTGCTACTGCACAATATCACAGTATTATAACCAATAAAGATTTTGTGCAATTTTATCAGCAACGGGGTGACGTGGCTTGTTGGGCTGCATTGCATGAACTTACGAAGTGGGAGTTTCTGAAGGGACAATCATTGGCTATGCCTGCTTTTACAAACGAGTATGTGCATGTAAATCTTTTTTTTGAAAAGGGAAGTATTAAAGGGAAAATTGATTTTTCTCCTCAAAATACCTTCACGCATGACCAACAAAAACTGGTCAAACAGACAGAAGATACTTCTTTGATTACCTATATGCCTGCAATCTCTTATTTGATGGCAAAAGTTTCCGTTCGTCCAGAGGCCGTTTTTCCTTACTTACCCTCTTTTAGTGGCTCATCATCTCCTTATGACAAGCTACTCCATGCGTGGTCAGGCGACGCGGCGTTTTCTTTTTTCGGGTTTGCAAATGATGGGTTTCCTGTTCCTCAAATGGT
The DNA here is from genome assembly GCA_027450045.1 of Paludibacter sp. GTDB lineage: Bacteria > Bacteroidota > Bacteroidia > Bacteroidales > Paludibacteraceae > Microbacter. The sequence continues at coordinate 2,272 of DAIDKM010000047.1, forward strand.
GCTTGTAGCTACGCTTCAAAATCAGAAAGGGTATGACGCATTGCTTAACGGGTTGTTGAAGCAATTCCCAAAGCGGAATATGGATGGATATACCCTTATCACCATTCAGCCTTTTATGCTTTATGCCGCTCTTGAAGGAAAAATCATGATGGTGACCACCGACAAAACGCTCATCAGCGAATTTGCTACTCATCGGGTACCGGAACGTCATGTAGAGCCTTCTGCATGGAATGGTGATGCTCGTGATCCGTTGTTTTTGTATGTTAATCTGGATTTGGAAAATTATCCCGAAGAACTTACTGAATTTGCAGATAGCTTTAGTGACGGTATGCTTGATGCAATGAAACAAGATTTGATTTTCAGAGATTTAAAAGCATCTTATACTCCTTCGATCAACAAGGCGTCTTTTGAACTGCGACTGAAAGATACGACACAAAACAGTTTGCATGTGCTTTTGCAAAAAGTAGATGAAGCCGTTGCTGCTACTAATTAATTTATAACATTCTCTTTAACGTGCATACCATTGAATTAAACCAAGTTGTTCCTGAACCCATAGCTGATATTGCCGCGCGTGATTTGGCTATTTGGTACGCCGAGCGTCGCTTTGAAAATGGCCAACGCTATTTGATTAAATCGGAGTCCGGCAAAGGCAAATCCTCTTTATTCGACTTTTTCTATGGACGACGCAATGATTTTCTGGGAACGATTTCGTTTGACGGGAAATCAATTCAATCGCTGCATATAAAAGATTGGACGGAAATCCGTCAACAACATATCAGCCTTGTTTTTCAAGGGTTTCGCCTTTTTCCAGAGTTGACGGTATGGGAAAATTTGCAACTAAAAAACCAATTGACTCATTATTTATCTGCTGAAAAGTTGACCTATTTATTGGATGCAGTTGGCATTTTGGAAAAAAGAAATACGGCTTTAAGGTGGCTTTCGTATGGACAACAGCAACGGGTTGCTATTGTCCGTTCGCTTTGTCAACCATTTGATTTTCTTTTGCTTGATGAACCGTTTAGTCATTTGGATGCACTAAATCAGCAAACAATTTGTGGCCTGGTTTCTGACGAATTACGCGAGCGAGGAGCTGGGTTGCTCCTTTCTTCGTTGGGGGAAGACTACTTTTTCGAGTTTGACGAAAAGTTAGCCTTGTAATTTTTATTCATTGTAAAGTTAAAGATTTTAAATATCTACGTATGTTACTCTGGCATTTATTGCGCAAAAATATTGCTGTCGGACAATTGGTCGGCTATATTCTTGCCACGCTTTTGGGATTGACGATCGTGTTAATGTCGATTCAATTCTTCACTGATATCCGACCGGTATTCAGTGAGAAAAAAGGCGTTTTTGCACGCGATTATTTAGTGATTAGCAAGAAAGTATCTATTTTCAAAACGTTGAAAATATCGAAGACCTCCTTTTCGGAAGACGAAATGAAAGAGATTTCCGATCAGCCCTTTGTGAAGCGATTGGCTGGTTTTACCACGGCTACTTTTCGTGTGTATGCCTCTATGGCAATGGGTGGAAAAGTGGCTAATCTTGGCACTGCATTGTTTTTTGAATCGGTGCCAAATCAATTTTTGGATATTAAGCCCGACGATTGGAAGTGGAATGAAGGGAGTAACTTTATTCCGATCATTCTACCCCGTTCCTATTTAACCCTTTATAATTTTGGATTTGCTCCAAGTCAAGGTCTCCCGCAATTATCGGGGAGCATGTTGTCGAAATTAGATCTAACGATTGAGCTGACAGGTAATGCCAAAGACGCCCTTTTCCATAGTCGAATTGTGGGTTTTACCGACCGAATTAACTCTATTTTAGTGCCACAATCTTTTATGGAATGGGCCAATGTACAATTCGGGACTGCGTCAACTCCTCCTTCACGACTGATTCTTGAACCGTACAATTTGACAGACCCGCACATGGGCGATTTTTTTGCCTCGCACAATTATGAGGTGGCTAATGACAAAGCGGCAGCGGGAGAGGCTTCTTCTTTCTTGAGAACTTTGATATTTGTAGTACTTGGTGTTGGTGTGATTATTACTCTATTAGCATTGGGATTGATGTTGTTGAGTATCAATTTGCTGATTCAGAAAAACCATGAAAAGATTGAGAATCTTGCGTTAGCCGGTTATTCATCATCAGTCATTGCACGACCTTATCAAAGCTTGGTGATCGTTATCAATAGTGTCATCTTTGTACTATCATTTTTGATGGTGAGTTATTTACGAGATTATTATATTACTATGTTTTCTTCTTCACTCCATATTGACGATACCACTTGGGCATGGAACAATCTCATTTGGGGAGGTGGCATCATTTTTGGACTTACTATCGTGAACAGTGTGTGGGTGTATTTGAAAATTCGAGAAATACGCCGCTAAATAAACGGGCATTCGGTTTTTAGGGAGGCCTTTACCTATAGCCTGTTTTGGGGAATCTGTTTTAATCCTTGTTTTACTCCCTAATGCGGCTCTATAACTGGGATTCTCAGTCGAATAGTGTGATGTTTTCTGTTTGGCAGATAGAAAATTAAGTTCTAACTTTGCACCTTGAATTTTCAGATAACATAATGTCCAATTTATTAACTGTAACAACTCACTCGTTTATGGAAGAGCAACAAGAAAACATCTTGGAAGATGTAAAAACTCCTGCCGCCGAAGAAGCTGCACCTCAAGTCGTTGAATCCAACGATGAACCACAACCGGCTGTTGAGCCTACCCCACAACCAGTCGTATCAAAAGAGCCGGAAAAAGCAGCTGCACCCACAGAGGATTTTGATTGGGATGTGTATGAAAAAGGTGATGTCGTGGCTGTAGATCGCGCCGAACTCACCAAAAAATATGATGTAACACTCAATACCATCAAGGAAAAAGAGGTGGTAGAAGGTACCGTCATTGCAATGAACAAACGCGAAGTAGTTGTCAATATCGGTTTTAAGTCTGATGGCATTATTTCGTTGAATGAATTCCGCTACAATCCCGAATTAAAAATCGGTGATAAAGTAGAGGTTTTTATTGAAAACCAAGAAGATAAAAAAGGCCAACTTTTGCTCTCGCACAAACAAGCACGTACTTCTCGTTCTTGGGATCGCGTCAATGCTGCTCTTGAACATGATGAAACGATCAAAGGTTTTGTAAAATGCCGTACCAAAGGTGGTATGATTGTTGATGTATTTGGCATTGAAGCCTTTTTGCCAGGTTCACAAATCGACGTGCGTCCAATTCGCGACTACGATGTGTTTGTGGGTAAAACCATGGAATTCAAGGTGGTTAAAATCAATCATGAATTTAAAAATGTGGTTGTTTCGCACAAAGCGCTCATCGAAGCAGAACTTGAACAACAAAAGAAAGAAATCATTTCGAAACTCGAAAAAGGACAAGTGCTCGAAGGTACTGTCAAAAACATTACCAATTACGGTGTATTCATCGATTTGGGCGGCGTAGATGGTTTGATTCACATTACCGACCTTTCATGGGGACGCGTTTCGCACCCGGATGAAGTGGTGAAACTGGATCAAAAATTGAACGTGGTTATTATTGACTTTGACAATGAAAAGAAACGTATTGCCTTAGGGTTAAAACAATTAACTCCTCATCCATGGGATGCTTTGGATGCGAACCTGAAAGTTGGCGATCAAGTGAAAGGGAAAGTCGTTGTTGTTGCTGACTATGGTGCATTTGTTGAAGTGATGCCGGGTGTAGAAGGTTTGATTCACGTTTCTGAAATGTCGTGGAGTCAACACTTGCGCAGTGCACAGGACTTCTTGAAAGTGGGCGACGAAGTTGAAGCGGTTATCTTGACACTTGACCGCGAAGAACGTAAAATGTCATTGGGCATTAAACAGCTCAAGAAAGATCCATGGTTAAATATTGAAGAAAAATATGCACTTGGATCGAAACATACAGCTCGTGTTCGCAACTTTACCAACTTTGGTGTATTTGTTGAAATCGAAGAAGGTGTAGATGGTTTGATTCATATCAGCGATCTTTCATGGACGCGTAAGATTAAGCACCCATCAGAATTTACACAAATTGGTGCAAATATGGATGTTGTCGTCTTGGAAATCGACAAGGACAATCGTCGTTTGAGCTTAGGCCACAAGCAATTGGAAGAAAACCCATGGGATGTGTTTGAGACGATTTTCAAGGTTGATAGTATTCATGAAGGTACCATAATTGAATTACTCGATAAAGGGGCTGTTGTTTCATTGCCTTATGGTGTTGAAGGGTTTGCTACTCCAAAACATTTGATCAAGGAAGATGGCACAGCAGCAAAATTAGAAGAGAAATTGGCTTTCAAAGTGATTGAGTTCAATAAGGATGCAAAACGTATCATTGTATCTCACAGTCGTATTCATGAGGATGAGCAGCGTGCTGCTTCTGCCCCGACAGCCGAAAAAAGAGAAGCTGCTGCAAAGAAAGGGAAAAAGACTGTCAATGAAGAGTCTGTATCGAATACACCTGCATCTCCTGCTTATGAGAAAACCACTCTTGGGGACATTCAACAATTGGCTGATTTAAAAGATCAATTGTCGGAAGCTGAACATACGCAAGCTGTCAAAGCTGCCGAAGCTCATGCTAAACGTGTTGCCAAGAAACCTGCCGCTCCGGCATCTGAAGCTGGCGAAGAAGAAAAGAAAGCAGAATAAACTGCCCAATAATCTATATTATAAAAAAGCTGCCTATGATTAGGCGGCTTTTTTTGTTACTTTTGTATAGATGAAACGAACAAGACAGATGCTCGCATTTTGACGCGCAAAGGAATTATAATCAGATGAAAAGTGCTGCTTTGAAAAACAAATGAAATTAGCAAAATTACTTAACTATGTCTCACATTGAGAATGATCCGAAATACAAAGGGCTTGCCGTGAATAACGGTGTTGTGCAACCACCGAGTGTAAACCCTTATTTGCAGACGCAAATGAGAAAGAAAAGAAAAAAATATACTGTTTCAGAATTTGTGGATGGTATTTTGAAAGGTAACCGTGTCATCCTTAGTCAAGCAGTGACATTGCTTGAAAGTGCACAGCCCGATCATCAAGCTAAAGCACAAGAAATTATTGAGAAATGTCTTCCATTTGCTGGCAAATCAGTTAGGGTAGGAATTACAGGTGTTCCTGGTGCGGGGAAAAGTACGTTTATCGAAGCATTAGGTATGTTTTTGGCCAAACAAAATCATCAATTAGCAGTCTTAGCCATTGATCCGAGCAGTGAACGAAGCAAAGGAAGTATTCTGGGTGATAAAACACGGATGGAAGAGTTATCCCGTCAACCCAATGCTTTTATTCGTCCTTCACCTTCGGCAGGATCTTTAGGTGGGGTTGCCCGTAAAACAAGAGAAACCATTGTTTTGTGTGAAGCTGCTGGTTTTGATATTATATTTGTAGAAACCATGGGAGTCGGTCAATCGGAAATCGTGGTACATTCTATGGTCGATTTTTTCTTGTTATTACAAGTAGCTGGCACCGGCGATGAGTTGCAGGGTATTAAACGAGGTATTATGGAGATGGTGGATGGCATTGCTATCAATAAGGCTGACGGCGATAATGTAGATCGCGTTAATGTAACAAAGGCACAACTTGTTTCGGCCTTACACATGTTCCCATTACCCGATTCTGGTTGGTCGCCGCTCGTGATGACATGCTCGGCTAAGTTTCATGTCAACATTGAACAAGTGTGGGAGATGGTCATAAATTACATTGACTTTGTTCGTCAAAATGGGTATTTTAAGAAAAACAGAATTCAACAGGCGAACTATTGGATGTATGAAACAATAAACGAACAACTGAAGAGTCATTTTTATAATGATCCAACTGTTGCTCGTTATGTAAAAGAGTTTGAACAAAAGATATTCTCAAATGAGATTTGTTCATTTGCTGCGGCTTCGCAACTTCTTGATTTATATTTTAATCATTCATTACCTATAAATGATGATTAAAATCTATTGCTAATCAATCGGGTATTCCTCGAAAGCGTAAAGCACGGTTGATAAATAACGTTCACCGGTATCGGGCAATAAAACCACAATCATTTTATCTTGGTTTTCGGACAACTTTGCCAATTGCAGTGCTGCGAAAACGGCAGCTCCGGCAGAGATGCCTACTAACAGACCTTCAGTGCGCGCCAATTCACGGCTGGTTTTGATCGCTTCGTCGTCGCTCACCTGAATGATTTGATCGACCCAACGAGGTTCGTAAATAATGGGCTGAAAACCTGCGCCTATACCTTGAATTTTGTGAGGTCCGGCAGCTCCTCCTGATAACACCGGAGAACTTTTAGGTTCTACCGCTACTGTTTTGATGTTCGGGTTGTGCGTTTTTAACGTTTCTCCTGCACCCGTGATGGTGCCGCCTGTTCCCACACCGGCAACGAACAAATCTATCTTACCATCAGTATCTCGCCAAATTTCTTCTCCTGTCGTTTTTTTATGTATCTCAGGATTGGCAGGATTCTCAAATTGTTGTAGAATCACAGCGCCGGGTGTCTTTTCTTTGAGTTCGATGGCTATGCGGATAGCGCCTTTCATGCCTTCCGTGCCTGGTGTGAGTACAATTTCTGCACCTAACGCCTTGAGTAAATTGCGACGTTCGACACTCATCGTTTCGGGCATGGTAAGAATTAATTTATAGCCTTTTACAGCTGCTACAAGGGCTAATCCAATACCGGTGTTGCCGCTGGTTGGCTCGATGATGGTTGCCCCAGATTGCAGGGTGCCATCCTCTTCTGCCGCTTCGATCATTGCTTTTGCGATGCGATCTTTGACGCTTCCACCCGGATTAAAAGATTCGAGCTTAAAAATGAGAGGATTGCTCAACCCATGTTGTTTGCTGAATCGTGATGCTGCCAACAGCGGTGTGTTGCCAATCAAATCCGTTAATTGTGTTGCTATTTTTGCCATTGTTGTATGTTTTTATTAGTGGGGCAATGAGTTGTACCTCTAATATTGTAATGTAATTTATTGAATTTTTCCCAAAGCTTGTTCAAAATCGGCTTTGATATCATCAATATGTTCGATACCAACCGATACACGTAACATGCCGGCTTCTACTCCTGATGCTTTTTGAGCTTCAGCCGAAAGTTGTTCATGCGTGGTAGATGCAGGGTGAATAATCAATGATTTGGCATCGCCAACATTAGCTAAATGACTTAATAGCTTTACATTGTTGATTAATATATCTGCATTGGTTGGATCCCCTTTTACTTTGAAAGTTAACACACCGCCAAAACCATGTTTGAAATACTTTTTTGCTACTTCGTGATATTTGCTGCTTTTTAATCCCGGATAGTTCACATATTCTACCTTTGGATGCTGCTCAAGCCATTGGGCTAATGCTAACGCATTTTCCACATGACGTTCAACGCGTAAAGAAAGCGTTTCGAGACCCTGTAGCAACAAAAATGAATTAAACGGACTGATGGTATTTCCCCAATCGCGCAATCCTTCAACGCGGGCACGAATGTTAAATGCAATGTTTCCGAATGGGCCGTTAGTACCGAACACATCCCAGAAAACCAAACCATGATAGCTATCGGAAGGTTCTGTGAAGGCAGGAAATTTTCCATTGCCCCAGTTAAATTTTCCACCATCGACGATAACTCCACCCAATGAAGTGCCATGTCCGCCAATCCATTTGGTAGCTGATTCTACTACTACCGACGCACCATGTTCCAACGGGCGGAAGATAGCGCCTCCTGCCCCGAATGTGTTGTCCACAATCAATGGAATACCGTGTTTGTCAGCAACAGCTGCGATAGCTTCAAAGTCAGGCACATTCAAATCAGGGTTGCCGATTGTTTCCAGATAGAGGGCTTTTGTCTGATCATCAATCAACGCTTCAAACTCTTCAGGAGTATCATTAGCCGAAAAACGAACTTCCACTCCCAGACGTTTAAATTGATTCTTGAATTGGTTATAGGTGCCTCCATAAAGATGAGATGTGGAAACGAAATTGTTGCCGGCTTCAATGATGTTGTTCAAAGCAATAAATTGAGCCGATTGTCCCGATGAAGTAGCGAGGGCGCTTACTCCGCCTTCGAGTGCTGCAACTCGCTTTTCAAATACGTCGGTAGTCGGATTCATCAAACGGGTATAGATGTTTCCAAATTTGCGTAACCCAAACAGATCGGCGCCGTCTTTAGCATCGTCAAAAACATAAGAACTGGTTTGATAAATCGGTACCGCACGTGATTTCGTAGTTGGATCAACTTCTTGCCCTGCATGTACCTGGAGTGTTTCGAATTTCAATGAGGAATTGGCCATAATGTGTCGTTTTATAAATTGATGGTGTTGCTGACAAAGATACGGCAACAGGAGATTATTTCACAATACCACAGATGTGGTAATTTTCAGTGGTTCGTTTCAAAATACAAAATACTTTCTTTGCGATTACTGTTGCACAATATAAGATTGGCAATCAATAACATTGAAACATAAGAATGCTTCCTTCGGAGAAATCTAATCGAAACCGATTGGACAAACTTTCATTCAGCGTTCCTTGCCACCAATTGCTTAAAGAGAGGTTCGTCAAAGGGTATTTTAATCCGGCGGATGTGATTTTTAATGATGGATCGATTGAAAAAAGGGAGATTTGCTGCCCCGCGTAACTTGCTATTTCCCCACTGTGACTGAGTACGGTAAAGATGCCGAAATCTGTCATCATGGTTATGCTTGGCAGCAGCTTGGCATAATCCATCAACAATGAAATATTGCCTAATGTATGGTCTTCGCGCAATCCGGTAGCGCCCAGAATGGTAATGTCCGTTGCCCCTTGTTGAAGGCAGAACCGGAATCCTTTGGTCAGGTCGTTTGTTTCTTGATCGGGAATGTGCACCAATCGCTCGTGATAACGAGATTGCAAGGATGGCGTTACGCTGTCAAAATCGCCCACAATAAAATCCGGTTCTCTCCCGAAATCGAGCAGTTTTTGAGCTGCCCCGTCGCAACAGACAATGGCTCCGGCTTTTTGTAAACATGCAATGGTTTGAGGATGCGACGGAAAACTTCCATCGGCTAAAAGTACGTATGATGTGGATATTGTAGCCATAATCAGCTAAATCATGTATTCGGCAACAGAGAGAATGCCGGCACGAAGCGCATATTTTGTGGCTTCGTGAAGATTGTTCACCTCTAATTTATGAAAAATATTTTTACGGTGTGTGTTGATGGTATGAAAGCTAAGGTTTCTTTCCGAAGCAATCTCTTTGGTTGTTTTGCCAAGAGACATAAGGCGCAAAATGGTTTGTTCAGTTTCACTCAATACCTTTTTCTCGTCATTCTTTTGCGTTGCCTTGCTATTTCCCGAGAGATTTTGAATCATTTTGTCGTTGATGTATCGTTCCCCACGGAGACTAAGATCAATGGCTAACTTGCATTCTTCCAATGGAGCCTCTTTCAATAAAATGCCGATTGCTTGTGAGGAGACATAGATCTGGGTCAAAAAGTCATCGCTCAATTCGTCTGAAAAAACGATCCATCCCGTCGTTGGGTAGCGTTGGGCGGTATTGAGCAACTCCCACACATCATTGAAATCGGAAAGTGTATAATCCAATAAAACAAGGCTATTCGGATAACGGTGCAAAAGAGTGTGCAGCTCTTTTTTTGTAGATGCACAATGTGTTTTTGCGGTGTTCACAAGTTGGTGCAACAGACATTCCATACCAAGATGCGTGATCTCTTGGTTATCAAATAGAATGAAAGTTGCTTGTTCCATGATTGATAATGATCAAAACAAAGACTCATTGGCCGAAGAAGAGAGCCGTTGTTATAATTCGTCCGATATGGTTCTGGTCCGAGATCCTTCCAATGATTGAATGTTAAACAAAGGAACGCTTTCTACCGTTACGTTGGTTGGATCGAGGTCTAAAATTTGAGTGTCGGATGTCGAGAGTTTTTTCATGAAATAGTAGAAATAGAGGATCGTCTTTTTGATGACCGATAATTGCATGTCGCCTCGCAAAATTCGTTCAACCACTACAAAACGAAAGTCGCCTTCGATGTTGTGCATGGCTAAGGAAGGATACCGGCTTGTCAAGCTAACCAATCCTTTTTCTTCCATTTCTTTGGCTATTTGATGAATGTATTTGTCAATGTGAATGCCGCGCTTAAATCCTGCGTTAATGTCGATGCGGAATATTTTCTTGGACGAGAATGTTTTTACGGTATATGAGAATTCATACGGATCGTCGCTCCGTGTCATGTAAACAAACCAATATGTATCCGCGCGTTTTGGAAGTAAATGGATCAACGAGTAAATGACTTTACTCTCCATTTCGTTGGGGTATTTGGCGCGGGTCACATACACCAAGTGGGTGGCAAACTTTGGAATGCTGTTGTCATTGCTAATCTCTTCCAAAACGGGAATGCTTCCTTTGATGGGTTCGTAGGTGACGCAGCGGTTTTTGATACGACGGCCATTATACCACACGTACATCAAGAAGAAAATAACGCCTGCAATCAGTATGGTAGCGAAACCGCCATGCGCAAACTTATGCAAGTTAGCAATCAAAAAAGTGGTTTCTATGGTTAGAAATATCATTGTTATAGGGATGCTGAACCAAAGGGATATGTGTTTAACCCTAAAGAAGAGGAAGAGTAACAACGTAGTCATCAGCATGGTGATGGTGATCGACAATCCGTAAGCGGCTTCCATGTTGCTGGATGATCCAAAGGCGATAACCACAATTAAACAGAGTGTCATCAGGATGTAGTTAGTCGTGGGTATGTACATTTGACCCTTGACTTCGGTGGGATATTTTATGTAGATGTTTGGCCATATATCCATCGAAATAGCTTCGCTAATGATCGTGTAAGAACCGCTGATCAAAGCCTGACTGGCAATGATGGCGGCTAATGTAGCCATCGTTACGCCAAACCAGGAGAACCACGGCGGCATCATGGCAAAAAACGGGTTGACAGTCGATGTGATGGTCGAAATATGGGTAATGATCCAGGCGCCTTGTCCCAGGTAGTTTAGAATTAACGTTATCTTTACAAACATCCACGAAACGCGAATGTTGTTCAATCCGCAATGTCCCAAGTCGGAGTAAAGCGCTTCCGCTCCCGTCGTACAAAGGAAAACCGCGCCTAAAAGGATGAAGGCATGAGGGACATCCCGTAGAAAATAATATGCGTAGTAGGGATTGAACGCTTTGAAAATATCAGGGAAAGAAAAGAGTTGTATGACACCCAATATTCCTATCATGCTGAACCAAATAACCATAACGCTGCCAAACGATTTTCCAAGCCAGGCGGTGCCAAAAGGTTGTATCAGGAATAATGCCAGCAGGATGGCTAAGGTTACCGGAATGATTGGCACGGAATGAAGTACGCCATGTACTCCCTCAATGGCAGAAATCACGGTGATGGAAGGTGTTATGACGCCATCTGCCAACAAAGTAGCGGCGCCAATGGCCGCGATTATGTATGCCCAGCGGTATTTCTTCCGTATCAACGCGAAGAGGGACATGATGCCACCTTCCCCTTTGTTGTTTGCACGAAGGGTGATGATCACATATTTCACCGTGGTTTGCATCGTCAATGTCCAGATGATGCACGAAACAGCGCCGATAATGGCAGTAGGAGTAAGGGTGCCCGATGGTAATAGGCCATCTACAATGGCTTGCATCACATAAAGGGGCGAAGTCCCGATGTCTCCGTAAACAATGCCGATTGCTACTATTAAGCCTATCGCTCCGAAAGGAACTTTGTTCGTGGTTTGTGCCATGTTGTTTCTACTAAAATGACGTTGCTAAGTTACTTATTTCTTTGAATTGCTAAAATATTTCTTTGTTGTTACGAAGTCAATGCTTTATAAAACTCCCAGATCACGATGCCGGCTGTTACGGATACGTTGAGCGAGTGTTTGGTGCCAAATTGCGGCAATTCGATGCAATGAGCGCACTGATCGACTACCGATTGTTGCACGCCTTTCACCTCATTGCCCAGCACAACGGCATATTTCGCATTTTTGTCCAATGCTATGTCGTTCAGGTGAAGGCTTTGTTCGGCTTGCTCAATGGCAAAAACGGTATAGCCTTCCGACTTTAAGTGAGCAACCGCTTCGGATGTTTGTGCAAAATAGCGCCAATCGACAGTGAATTCAGCGCCTAAGGCCGATTTGTGTATTTCAGGTTGTGGTGGAACTGCTGTGATGCCGCATAAATAGACGGACTCAATCAGATAGGCGTCGGAAGTGCGAAACACAGCTCCCACGTTGTGTTGGCTTCGTACATTGTCCAAAACCACCACCAAAGGTAATTTATCCGTTTGTTTGAATTCTTCGACGGAGAGTCGTGGTAACTCTGAAATGGCAAGTTTGCGCATGTTCTTATTTCACTTCAACGCCGTTGGTGACTTTGGCGCTTGGTTGAATGATGACTAATTTCCCGTCGGCATCTTCGGCTGAAAGGATCATCCCTTCGCTCATGATGCCGCGAAGCTTTTTGGGTTCAAAGTTGGCCATAAAACAAACTTGCATGCCAATGAGTGCTTTGGGATCGGGATAATATTGAGCTATTCCCGACAGGATGGTGCGTTCTTCTAATCCATCGGCAATGCGGAATTGAAGCAACTTGTCGGCTTTGGGTACCCGTTGGCAGTCGAGCACCGTGCCAACGCGAATGTCCATTTTCATAAAGTCTTCAAAAGCCACCTTTTCTTTCACCGGAGGGGCTTTGTAGGCGGCGGCTTCGTTGGCTTTCCTGGTGTCCAACAACTTTTGTACTTGTCTTTCCACCACGTCGTCTTCTATTTTCTCGAACAGTAAAGCGGGTTCTCCTAAAACGTGACCTTCGGGCAAAAGCGCGAAACTGCCCAACGCGTTCCATTCCCACAGGTTCAATCCGATCATGTCCCGCAGTTTCTCGGCAGTGAAGGGCAGGAAGGGTTCAAAGGCGATGGCTAAGTTGGCGGTGATCTGCAAACTGAGATTCATGATGGTGGACACGCGCTCCATATCGGTCTTGGCTAACTTCCAAGGTTCCATGTCGGCCAGATATTTATTCCCGATGCGGGCTAAGTTCATGGCTTCTTTCAACGCGTCGCGGAAACGGTAGTTGTCTAAGAGACGTTCCATTTCCACTTTCACGGCAACGAATTCCGCGATGGTTTGTTGGTCGTAATCGTTGAAGATGCCTTGAGCGGGTACTTTGCCGTCGAAGTATTTCTGCGTGAGCACCAACGCGCGATTCACGAAGTTGCCGAAGATGGCCACCAGCTCGTTGTTGTTGCGTGCCTGAAAATCTTTCCACGTGAAGTCGTTGTCTTTTGTTTCGGGAGCGTTGGCCGTAAGCACGTAGCGAAGCACATCCTGTTTGCCCGGGAACTCTTCGAGGTATTCGTGAAGCCACACCGCCCAGTTGCGCGAGGTGGAAATCTTGTCGCCTTCGAGATTCAAAAACTCGTTGGCAGGCACGTTTTCGGGCAATATATAGCTTCCTTCCGCTTTCAACATCGACGGGAAGACGATGCAATGAAAGACGATGTTGTCTTTTCCGATAAAGTGTACCAATTTCGTTTCGGGATCTTTCCACCACGTTTCCCAGGTGTCGGGCAGCAGTTCAATGGTGTTCGAGATATACCCTATCGGTGCATCGAACCAAACGTATAACACTTTTCCTTTGGCATCGTCGAGGGGAACCGGAACGCCCCAGTCGAGGTCGCGACTCACGGCACGGGGCTGCAAGCCCATGTCCAACCACGATTTGCATTGCCCGTACACGTTTGGTTTCCACTCTTTGTGCTCTTCGAGAATCCATTTGCGCAGCCATGCTTCGTGTTTGTCTAATGGCAGATACCAGTGCGTGGTTTCTTTCATCACAGGAATGCTGCCGCTGATGGTGGAGTGGGGCTGAATGAGGTCGAGCGGGCTGAGCGAGGTGCCGCACGATTCGCATTGGTCGCCATAGGCGCGTTCGTTGCCGCAGTGTGGGCATTTCCCCGTGATGTAGCGATCGGCTAAGAACTGTTTCGCCTCTTCGTCGTAGTATTGTTCGGAGGTTTTGGTGATAAACTCCCCTTTGTCGTAGAGTGTTTTGAAAAAACCGGAGGCCGTTTTGTGGTGAATGGCCGACGTGGTGCGCGAGTAGATGTCGAACGAGATGCCAAACTCTTCGAACGAACGTTTGATGATGGTGTGATAGCGGTCGACTACCTCTTGCGGCGTAATGCCTTCGTTGCGTGCTTTGATGGTGATGGGGACGCCGTGCTCGTCGGATCCTCCGATCATCAATACCTCTTCGCCTTTCAGCCGAAGGTAACGCGCGTAAATATCTGCCGGTACATAGACGCCTGCCAAATGGCCGATGTGTACAGGCCCGTTTGCATAGGGCAATGCAGTAGTAATCAATGTTCGTTTAAATTGTTTCGCCATCTTTCGTATCTGTTATGTGAGAATGATCTTGTCAATTGATTTATTTCTCTGTGTTTTCACGGGGTGACTCACAGTTATCCCGTGAGTTCAGTCAGGTTTTTTTCTCTGCAAAAGGCTATTGCAAATGAGTGAGAAAAGCGCACAAAGATACGAAATCTACTTCAAAAATTCATTTTAATGGTTCGTTACTCGTGGTCACCCCGTGAGTTTACCCGGTTCTTCCATAAAAATTAGACAGAGATGAAAAATGTTTGATTATTTTCTTATTTCATTATTGTTTGTATAGATAATGTTTTTTACCTTTGCCAATCATCTTGTTTGCATTTGGCTTAGATATTTGTAAAAATGGCTTTACTGTTTTACCCGAAATTACGCTCGGATAAAGCATAGCATAAATCAATTTATTCATTTTTAATCCATTTATTATGGCTAACACACTTCATCGCGTAAAAGCGTATTTGTACGACAATCTTCTGACGGAAGACCCCAACGATTTCACGGCAAGAGTAAGCTCCGAACGCACTCTCAGCGTGACCGACGTATGTAATTCAGCAGTAACCCGTGGCGGCGCTTCCGTTTCGGCGGCTGACATGGAACACAACGTGAACCTCTTTCTCAAAGAGATGGGCTATCAGCTTTGCGACGGCTTTTCCGTCAACACCGGTTATTTTACGGCAACCACGTTGATCAAAGGTGTATTCAACAGCCCGACCGAGAGCTTCGACCCGTCGAAACACAGCGTTATGTTCCTGTTCAACCAGGGTGACACCATGCGCAAAGAGATCCCGAACATCGAAGTCGAAATCATGGGCGTAGCTGATAACAGCATCACCATTACCCAGGTGACCGATGTGAAAACCGGCTCGGTGAACGACGTCATTACCCCGAATCGTAACCTGAAAATCAAGGGCTACAAGGTGAAAATAGCCGGCGACAACCCTGCCGTAGTCATCAGTTTTGTAAACAACAACACCAGCGAAAGCACTAAAGTAGATCCATCGGACATGGTGACCAACAACCCTTCGGAACTGATCATCATCACGCCCACCCTTCCTGCCGGTACCTATACGTTACAGGTGACGAGCCAATTTAGTGGCAGCACCATGTTGAAAGAACCCCGAACTGCTGTGTTTGATAAACCTTTAACCGTTAAATAGTGCGCAGGGTGTCTGTGCTTCCCGACGCAAGGTGTCTGCGCTTAGCGACGCAGGGTGCCTGCGCTTACCGACGCAGAGTGTCTGCGCTTGCCGACGAAAAATGATGTAGCAACTTCCCGAGTGACTTCGAGTCATTCGGGAAGTAAATAATATACCGGAACCACCCGAAACTCCGAGAAACAGTAGGGAGCCGCTGCCGAAAAGCTTACGAGTAGGCAAAAAAACACAAATCTATCCTCCAATGAAAAAGATTTTGCTTCTCTCGTTGTTCTTAAGTCTCGTCATTGCAGGACAAGCTCAAGTGTCGCAAACCGTGAATGTTGCCGCCGGCGGAGGGTTATCGGCCGCAATAACCGCTGCGGGAGGCAATTTGGCTACCATTACCAACCTCACTGTTAACGGTACGATCGATGCCCGCGATTTTGTAGCTATGCGAGACAGTATGCCCGTATTGGCTGTGGTGGATATCAGCGGCGTCACCATAGCGGCCTATACCGGAAACGGAGGCACCGTCGATACTGCCAACATCACTTATCCTGAAAATGAAATACCACAATATGCTTTTTGTACGCCTGAAATTTGGGGGAAGGCATCGCTCACGACTATTCAATTGCCGGTGTCTATTACTTCTATCGGAAATTATGCTTTTTATGATAGTGGTTTGACTTCGATTATCCTTCCTGCAGCTTTAACTTCTATCGGAAATTATGCTTTTTCGGAGTGCTTTCATTTGACTTCGATTGTCATTCCTTCCTTGGTAACTTCCATCGAAGATGGTGCTTTTAGTTATTGTAATGGTTTGACTTCGGTTGCCATCCCTTCCTCGGTAAATTCTATCGGCCATAAGGCTTTTTTGGGTTGCAGTGGTTTTGTTACAGTAGATGCTAACAACCCGAATTATTCAAGCAAGGATGGGGTCTTGTTTAACAAAAATCAAACCATATTGATTCAGTGCCCTATTTCCAAAACAGGAAGCTATTCCATTCCTTCCTCGGTAACTTCTATCGGAGATTTTGCTTTTTGGACTTGCAGGGATTTGACTTCGATTACCATTCCTTCCTCGGTAACTTCTATCGGAGATGGGACTTTCGGTGGTTGCAGTGGGTTGACTTCGGTTATTATTCCATCATCGGTAACTTCTATCGGAGCGGAGGCTTTTGGGTATTGCGATGGTTTGACTTCTGTTACGATTTCATCATCGGTAATTTCTATCGGAGCGGAGACTTTTGTAGAATGTAGCCGTTTAATCTCCGTTTCTATTCCTTCCTCGGTAACTTCTATTGGAGATAATGCTTTTGAGGATTGTAAGTGTTTGACTTCTGTTACCATTCCATCCGCGGTAACTTTTATCGGAAAGGGTGCTTTTTTGGATTGCAGTGATTTGACTTCGATTGCCGTTCCTTCCTCGGTAACTTCAATCGGAGATAATGCTTTTGCTAATTGCAGTGGTTTTATTTCAGTGGATGCTAACAACCCGAATTATTCAAGTAAGGATGGCCTATTGTTTGATAAAAATCAAACAACATTGATTCAGTGTCCTATTTCCAAAACAGGAAGCTATACCATTCCCTCCTCGGTAATTTCTATCGGAGATTATGCTTTTTGGAATTGCAGTCATTTGACTTCAATTGCCATTCCTTCCTCGGATACTTTTATCGGAGAAGATGCTTTTAATACTTGTTTTGGTTTGACTTCTGTTACCATTCCTTCCTCGGTAACTTCTATCGGAGAGGGTGCTTTTGCTAGTTGTTTTGGTTTGACTTCGATTTATGCCTATGCAACTACACCTATTGATTTAAGTTCATTGTTTATTGTTTTCTCTGATGTAAACACGAATGGATGTACTCTATATGTTCCTAAGGGTTCACTAAGCATATACAAAGCCGCTTATCTATGGAATGATTTTGTAAATATTGAAGAATTTACGCCTACAGCCATTAGTACAGCGACAACATTTGCCCTGAAAGCATATACGCAAAACGGGCAATTGATCGTTACCGGTATTCCTCAAGGTGAAACGCTGACAGTCTATACCGTACAAGGCACACCCATTTACAGCCAAAAAACGGATGGAAATCAAGTGGTCGTCAATCTTCCCGCTCATGGCATCTATATCGTAAAGGCAGGTGCACAAAGCGTGAAGGTAGTGGATTGAGGGTGGCAATAATCATTTTTGTTGTATTTTTGCACAGATAGCGACAGAAAAGCCACTGATATTGAAGCAATCTAACCAGGTCTCACGCAATACGCTACATCAAATTGTGCCTGCATTAATTCGAATTTTTCAACAAATGCCAGGTATCAATTCAAAATGAAGTAAGTATCTTTGCAACATCAAACAACTATAAATATGCATGTAACAGCGACAATAGATATTAGCACGCCAACAGGTCGCCAATTAGTGCGTGAATTAGAAAAACATAAACGAGTGGTGAAACTTACCTACCCCGAAGCGGAAGCAATACCGGAAGGGGCAGTGAGTTTGGAGGAGGGAATTGAAGAATTCTGGAATCATGTAGAAGATCGTTTTGGGTTCGATTTGCGCAAGTATGAAGAAGTATAATGTATTCATCACTAAAGAAGCCCGTGCAGATTTAAAGGAAATAGCCAACTATATTGCTGATGTATTAAAAGCTCCATTAACTGCCAAACAATATGCCAATGGCATTGTAAAAGAGATCACGCAACTGAAAATATATGCCGAGTCTTTACCTCTTGCTTCTCACAAATCGGTAAAAATGTATGGACTGAGTGCACGTCGCAGAAACTACAAAAATCATGCTATTATTTATACTGTAGAAGCAAATACGATAATTATCCAAAGAATTATAATGGAGACGATGATAAAAGAGTAAATGTTAGATTGTATTCGGCCCCTGATTGAATTAAACTATCCATACGTAATATAACTCCTACTGCATTTCGAACCTGAAATTCAGTAGGTTTGTTTTTAGATATCGATTGTGTTTACCATCCGCAGATTCTCCTAATTATTCCAGCGAGTTGATGATGAAATCTTTGATTTTAATCTTTCTCCTTTTGTCGATTCCGGCTTTTTTTCACAACTTTGCAGAAGAATTAGGTATTTATTCCCCGTTTATTTATTCGTAATTGCTATGATTCATCCAGAAGATCACGTAAAAAACTCCGACTTTATTACCGACGTTGT
>DAIDKM010000048.1 GCA_027450045.1 Paludibacter sp.
ATATTAGCCTTCTCATCATGGGACATCTGCAAGGATGTTAATCCCTGAACACCAAATGATACCATTTCTTCAAGAAGAGCATTCATTTTGTTTTTAGCCTCTTCTGTTATGTCAATTAATTTAGCAGAATTATTTTTAGTTCCTTTTGAAGATGCAGCAAAAAAAATGATACCCATAATCACAACAAGTATAATCCAAATCATGAGAGTTTTATTTAATGAATTAACGTGCGACAAAGATAATAATTTAAAGTAAAAAAGCCCTCACATTGTTGCAAGGGCAGTACAAAAAAAACGATTATTTGAATTTGTTGCTTATTGAACAATCATTGAAATAACCAATGGATACAAGAAAATATTTCCTCTTTGGTTTTAACTGAAACGAAATTGACAATAAATCAAACTGCATTAGCAGATTTCTTTAGCCTTAACTCTTCCAATCTTTCACATAATTCGAACAATAACTTATACAATTGAATACATGGATGATAAAACCCGATAAACGCGTCGTTGAACTGAATTTTTCCTTCATTTTGCCTTAAGGTTTGATGATCCAACTGTACAGTTACATAATTCAACTGCACTCTTTGATGATTCAACTGCACAGTTCAGTGATTCAACTGTACTCTTTCATGTTCTAACTGTACAGTTTGGTGATTCAACTGCACTCTTTCATGTTCTAACTGAACATTTCAGTGACACAACTGTACTCTTTACTGATTCAACTGCACAGTTCAATGATCCAACTGTGAGAAAGAATAGCATAAAACGAGGAAAAAATGATTCAAATGGAATCGCGTTGTATCCACATGCAAATCATGTAGAGACGTTGCATGCAACGTCTCATGAATCGTACAGCAAATTTTTTGCAATATCAGACGTTGGCACGAAAATAGAAAACGTTGGCATGAAATTAGAAAACACTGGCATGAAAATAGAAAACGTTGGCACGAAAACAGAAAACACTGGCACGAAAATAGAAAACACCGGCACGAAAACAGAAAACGTTGGCATGAAAACAGGAGACGTTGCATGCAACGTCTCTACAATCATTCATGTAATCTAAGCAACCGCAAATTTGCGGGCAGCGATCTCTCTCTTATTCATTTATTCGCTTTTTGAATTCAAATAGCTTTTTATTGCATCGGCATATTTTGAATCCGTTAATTTGATGTGCATCAAGAACCATTTTCGCATAAATTGAATCATCTGTTCTGACAACACTACATTATTATACCTTGAGGCGACTTTAAATTCTTCCACCTTTTTCACAAAAACCTGATGTTGCAATTGATGTGACCTAATTTCAGATTCAACGACGAGAGCATCGCTCATCAATTTTTCTTCAGTTGTAAAATGGCAATGCGTGTATTTCTCCAATTCGTCAATAAATTCATAAAGATGATTGCTGGCGTCACCTTGAGAATTTAATTCGGACAACGTATCAAACAACATGATAAATCTTTTATGCTGTTTGTCAATCATAGGGATGTGCAATAAATAACTGTCATCCCAACTTTGTACTGGTTTTGAAAACGTTTCCGAAGAGTCCATATTGATGGTTTTTTAAAGCGTGTATTACTGTTTTTTCTTTGAGAAACCGGTTCGTGTCATGGTTCCCCACCCTTTTTTCTTCTTTCTGAAAAAGAAATCAAAATTTCCTGTCAAAGAAAAGTACATATTCAACGGTTGATAAAAAAGCATCTCTAAAAAAACAAACAGAATCGATTGAATCACATAACCCATGCCACGATATTTGTGAAAAGTATACGCCTCGAAAAAAATGGCGAATAGTGAGTACATGATAGAAAATGTCAAGATGAAAAGCAACAAAGTAATCATAACCTCAGCATTATCAAATCCAAATGATAAAATGATTGCAGTATAAACAAGACCAACAGCCTGGATAATGGGAGCTAACCATTCAAAAAGCACCCAGTTCGGGAAGCTCAACATCCCTATCAATCCGTATTTGGGATTAAGCATCATCTTTTTGTGTTTCAGTATGGTATCGATAGCGCCACGCGTCCACCGGTTTCTTTGTCGTGATAAAATTCGATAGCTTTCGGGCACCTCAGTCCAACATAACGGATCGGGGATAAATGCAACCCGATACCTTTTCTTTTCAACTTCGTGCATATAGCGACGTAATCTGACCACTAATTCAAAATCTTCTCCCACCGTCGTTTTGTCGTAACCTCCCACTTTGATTACTCTTTTTCGATCGAAAAGGCCAAAAGCTCCCGAAATAATCAGCAATCCATTCAGCCTGCTCCATGCCATGCGCCCCAGCGTAAACGCCCTAAAATATTCCAACACTTGAAATTTCGCCCACATATTAGCAGGAAACGCCACTTTGGATATTTTCCCATCTGTCACTTCGCACGAATTTGCCACGCGAATCACACCCCCTGACGCGATGACAATATGTTTTTGATCGTCGATAAAAGGTTTTACCATCTTTAAAATTGCATCCGGCTCAATGATCGAATCCACATCAATACCTAAAAACAACTCATTTCGAGCCACATTTATACCGGCATTCAACGCATCTGCCTTGCCGCCATTCTCTTTGTCGATGACAAACAAATGACTATATGCCGGATTTGTTGCTTTATAGACGCCTCTGATCGGAGCACAAGGCACCTGTAATTCATACGCTCTATCGACTTTTACCAGATCAAAATAATCAATAATCGTTGCCAACGTGTTGTCCTTACTCCCGTCATTTACAATAATCACTTCAAAATCGGGATATTGCAAGGTGATTAAACATTTAATATTTTCGATAATGGTCATTTGTTCATTATAGGCCGGAGCAATGACAGAAACAGATGGAAGCTTGTAAAACGATAACATACTCTTATAATCAATGTTTCTGTTCTTGTTCTTATAGCGTCTTAACTCGAAAATTGACAAAACACCAATCAAGGTGTACATGCTAAACAACGAACAAGCATAGATAAAGAACAAATCGTTCAGAAACCTGACCCATGATGACACTCCCATTGAATACAGTTTAAGGATTAAAAAGAGATAACTTGCAGGTATGATTGGCGAATCAACGCATCTTCGCTATTTTCATACGTTTGAACAACATTCAAATCTAAATCGAGCAAACAGATAAGCGCGACTATTTTTAAAGAAACCGGTTTCGTTTCAACAATCCGTTTTAAAAAGTCAATAGCTAATGTTTGATCGGAACATGAAATCAGTGTTTTAAGAATTTTCTTCTGCACCTTTTCGGAAACAACCTCAAAACGCTCAATCAATAAAACGTAGTCGGAGCGACTTTCGGCAAAGTCAATCCATGCTAAAACAGCTTCATCTTTCACCAAAACATTATCAACGTCTAACTTTGGACGAATAACGCTTTTCAACTCTTTTTGATGATTCAAACGCGCAAGAGTGATGCCTAATGCTGATATGTCGGCTACATCCTGCCTGATTAATAAACCATATTCCAAATCTTGTTCTCGTGATTCTATCGCTATTTTAATGATCATGTTAATATTCCAGGGATCAAGCGCAAATTTCAACCCTGTCAATAACAGCAACGTCTCATTAATATGCAGTCTTAGCAACGTTTCAATCGCCTCCGAACGCAAAATATAATTCTTCTTTTTCAAAAGTAAACTCACATCTTTGCTGTACTCCACCAGATGAAACTCGGCAACCACCTTCATGGCAAACAATTGACGCAACTTAACAGGAGAATGCAAATTCCAGTTTAACCACTCTTTACAACGCATTGCACGAAACAAAGATTCCGTTTTTTCTTTCACAATGCCGGTTGTCTGCGCATGAACCTGAGAGATCAACGTAAGAAAAAGATGCTTTGATAGCTCGTCGTTAATCAACTTTCGGAGTGTTTTGATTGCTGCTTCATGACCTTCGGCAGAATAAGAATCATCATGATAGACAACCGAGAAGAAAAGAGGAACAATTTTGTCATTATACTGTTTTTTAATCTTTTCTGCTTCATTTTGGCGTTTGACAAAGAACAAAACCAAAACCAAAATAACTACTGACGTAACAATAAACAAGCCAATCAAATATTTAACAACAGGCAACCATCCTGGAAAATGAGCCATCGAAGTTTGATAAAATGGATTGACAAAGTCAAAGCCTCCTATGAAAACACGCGGATGAACGTACCAATAACCACCTAAGACAATCAAAAAGACAAGAAACCCATAAAAGGTTCGCATTAACCATACAACAACTTGATGAAAAAACCGTTCCATGATATGTCTTTTTTGGTGACTCTTCAGAAGAGATAAAGCTCATTTTGGCAACATTAAATCATCATTTTATTTTAGATGAATTTTATATCCGGCTTCCAGCGTGTATCGGTTGCGAAATTGATTGATGCTATATTCTTCTCTTGTATATCCCAATCCAATATGAAATTCGGAAATCCGATTAATGAGTATGTTTTTCGCTAACTCAATCTTGTACGCATTCAACTGATTAAATCCGTTGGTTTGCGAAGTGGCATAAATGTCGTCGGGAGAATTACCAAACCCCACTTCCACACTCCAATAATCGAACTGATTCTCGCCATATAATTTATAATCACCAATAAATGACAACGATTTCATTCCTTTTTTAATCACATAAAACGGTCGTAAGGAAAACCAGCTTTTACCGACATATTTCCCTGCATGAGCGGTTACAATAAACAGTTTCGATATCGGATATTGCATGTAACGGCCACCAAGCGATACCTCAAAACCGTGATTGAAAGAGATATAATATTCATACCCGATGCGGTTACGAGAGAAAAGCGATGCGTTGAAGCCATATCCATAATTAAAATACATGTATTGTTTTTTGGATACATGAAGATAGAAATCCGACTCCAACTGCAAATCATTCAACCCAAAACGATGGGCAAAATTTGAATGTACCACTAACGTGTTTTCTCCCAATTTAGTCGAATAGTCCAAAGACGCTAAGTGCTGCGGCGTAAAATGGTCAAACCAATCCAAGGTATAGTAGGCAGATAGAATATTCGTGTTGCGTTTTATAAATAAATCGGTGATCATTCCATTGAGAGAAGGATCTTTGATATAAGATCTATTTTCAGGCTGTGCTGCCAACTGAATGCCTTTCGTGTACTCTTTCAAATCCGAGTATGCAATAAGCCTTTTATGCAAAAGGTCTTCCCTGTTTGGGTAACCCTGCTTTTCGGCTTCGTCACTCATTAGCAACAACGATTGATATTGGTGAGAACGAAGCAAAACATTCATCCATGATTCATATAAATCAGCATGCTGATAATTCATGCCTTTTGCTTTTTGTAAAAAAATCAAAGCCGAATCATTCTTATCCTGCCATGAATAGACATTCGCAATAAAGACAAGAATATCACCTCTTTTCGGATCTGTTTTTAACGCCAAATTGGCCGTACGAATAGCATCAACATAGAGATGCTGTTTAGCGTACGTGTTGGCAACTTGAAAAATTGAATCCACGTTTACTTGTGCAACAGCAGTTGTATAAAAGCCGAAAAAACAAAAACCCCAAATAAGACGAATGGCAAATTTCTTCATAACGTTGCAGGAATTATTGGTGAAAGTAAAGGTTCTATTTCTGTAACAATAACATAAGGATCGAAAGGTCTATAAATTATACGGTTGGCTCCCATCTCCTTTACCTTGTAAATATATGCCTCATTTACTATTTCCGGAAAGAACCAAATAGGAGCAACAATGCTTTTTTTTATTCTCAAGTATCGAATCACCTCGATGCTCGACAGAGTCGATATTTTACCATCAATAAGATTCAAAGCGATTGTCGAAGCATCAATTTGAGTGTCAATATCCTGATATGTTTCACAAGTTTTGACAATCACATTATCCAAACGAATATATAACAACGAGCTGAGTAAATGAGAAAATACAATATCGTCGGTAATAATAACAATTACTCTTTCCATACCAATACAATATACAAACGTCATTTAAAACTGATATACAGTACAAAACATTCCCTACCTGACAAAGATATGCAATGCATGAGCAAATTATTGCTTTTAGTCAATAATTTTTAGTACTTTCTTCTCAATGTCGTTTTCCGGTTCCATATAAACACAATAGTCGATTGACAGGAACAAGAGAACAAGAAATAGTAAATTGGACACGCCGCAAGAGTTCAAATTACTACCACAACAAGCGATAGTTTCTCTTTGAGAGAGGCTATCGCTGAAACATGTGCATTTTTTCCAAAATGCTTGCCATATTGAAATATTGACTATCTTTGCAAGGTAAACTTACAAGTTAATGTACATATATATGGACTCAACAGAATTATCTTCTTCGCTGCGATCTGTAGTTTCCGCCCTATACAAAAGGTTGCGGAAACAAATGTATTCGGTCGACACCTATTCTATGACCGAAATAGATACCATAAGGCATTTGGTGCGTAATGCCTCATTATTACCTTCCGAGCTTGCGGGTTTAGCCAGGATTAAAACCCAATCCATGTCGCAGATCTTAAAAAAGCTCGAAGAGCAGGGGGTTATTACAAGAACACCTTCACAGGATGATAAACGCAAAGTATATGTTTCCCTTACCCCGTTTGGA
The DNA here is from genome assembly GCA_027450045.1 of Paludibacter sp. Taxonomy (GTDB): domain Bacteria; phylum Bacteroidota; class Bacteroidia; order Bacteroidales; family Paludibacteraceae; genus Microbacter. The sequence goes on from DAIDKM010000048.1 coordinate 6,590, forward strand.
CGAAAAATGGTAGAGCAGACTAAGTACGATCGAGAGGAATGGTTAAAAGGGATAATCGATCAATCGCTTACAGAAAGCGAAAAGGAGATTCTTTTAAAGGCATTACCGGTATTGTACAAATTAGTAGAAACAAAATAACAAACAACAGTATGGAATGGTATCAATATTTCAGTGGATTTTGGGCGGGCGCGTTCTTCGCAAACTTTGTCCCTCATTTTGTGAATGGCATTTCGGGCAACAAATTTCCAACACCTTTTGCAAAACCTCATGGAAAAGGGCTATCCTCTCCCACTGTAAATGTAATATGGGCGTTATTTAATCTGCTTGTTGGATATTTGCTCTTCAGGTTTGCCAGAGTTTCTACTCAGGAGAGTCTCTCACTTCTCCTGTTTTTCTTGGGCGTTGCATGTATGAGCATCTTTTCGAGTAAAATATTTGCCGGTAAGGAAAAAATGTAGGATTGGAGATCATTTTAATTTCATGAAGACAGATAGAAAAGCCAGCACATTCAGATCATTCCAAAACCGCAACTTTACCTTATTTTTCACAGGACAGTCGATTTCCCAAATAGGCACATGGATGCAAGGTACCGGTGTGAGTTGGGTCGTGTATACCATGACGCATTCGACTTTCATGCTGGGCCTTACCATATTCGCAACCATGTTTCCGAGATTTCTGCTTTCTTTATTCGGAGGCATTGTTGCCGACAGGTACAATCGCTATAAAATATTGCTGAGCACACAAGTAGCTTCAATGATACAAGCAGTATTACTGGCAATATTAACGCTCGCCAATCATTACACTGTCTGGGAATTGCTTACACTTAGCGCCGTACTTGGTGTGATCAATGCTTTTGATTCACCCGCCCGGCAACCGTTGGTGCACGAGATGATAAATGACAAGGCTGACCTTCCCAATGCGCTTGCGCTCAACTCTTCGATGGTGAATTTTGCCAGGATAGTAGGGCCTGCGCTATCGGGTATTGTTTTGCAAAAGTTTGGTGCCGGTATCTGTTTTCTTATAAATGCCCTGAGCTTTGTCGCTGTCATCATTTCTCTTTTATTAATGAAGCTGCCGGCATACCATATCCCATCACCGGTGAAAAAGAAAATCACAACCGAACTGGCTGATGGTTTCACCTATTTGAAACATACTCCTGCGATAAGCATGATTCTACTTATGATTAGTTTGGTAAGCTTGTTAGTATTACCATACGACACCCTTATGCCGGTATTTGCCAAAGTAATTTTTAAAGGCGATGCTGCAACCTTTGGTTACATTCGTAGCTTTGCAGGTCTGGGAGCTATTGGGGGGACGTTCTTTTTAGCTTCCTTAAAACCGGGAGCTGACCTTAAGAAGGTATTATTGGTAAATACAATTATTCTGGGTCTTGGCCTTATGCTGTTTTCGCATGTTAGTTATTTTCCACTGGCTATGCTCTTTGCCACTTTATTCGGATTTGGAGGCATGTCCCAAACCACTATTTGTTTGACTATTGTACAAGTGCATACGGATGCCAATATGAGGGGCAGGGTAATGAGCTATTTAATCATGGCAATGTCAGGAATGTTACCGTTAGGCAGCTTACTGATTGGCGCTATATCTCAGCATATAGGAGCGCCCAACGCCATACTTAGTCAAGGTATAATGGCTGTTATCATTGCTGCTGCGTTTTCTAATTTTCTTAGAAGGGAAAAACTGAATAAAAAGGAGATGAAAAAACTCGAAGAGTAGGAAGGCTGACAATGAGAAACGGTTAATCAAATCAATATTAATCAATCAATCAAAAATATGAAATTAAATAACCAGAATGCCGCTCTTCTCGTCATGGATATGCAATCTGCAATCCTTCGCAACCTACCGGATGCCACAGAAATTACCGGCAAAGTAGCTGAAGCTATCGCCAAAGCACGCGCCAAAAACATTCCTGTTATTTACGTAGTCGTGGGGTTCAGACCCGGAATGCCGGAGATAAATATGCGCAATAAAGGGTTCTCTGCAAATAAAGAAAGAATGACCAATACCAACATGGAAGAATGGATGAAAATTGATCCTGCCATAGCCCCTTTATTCGGTGAAATCGTAGTTACAAAACGTCGTGTCAGCGCATTTACAGGCAGTGACCTCGAAGTGGTTTTACGGGCGCTTGACATTCAACATATCATACTCACCGGCATTGCAACCAGTGGTGTGGTACTATCAACGATACGCGAAGCCGCTGATAAAGACTACCGTATAACCGTATTGTCAGATTGTTGTGCAGATGGCGATCAGGAAGTACACCGCGTGTTGACTACTAAAGTTTTTCCACGTCAGTCGGATGTATTTACCGTAGAAGAATGGGGAAAACTGTAACCCGATTTTTTTGCAACATTCTGTATGAACAAAAGAATTGACAATTCTATCCATTGCTTTTCTCTTGCAGAAAAAGTCTTTTACCTCTGAAAGTATTGTCGTACCTTTGTGTGGTAACCTATTTTGTATTTTTAGTTTCAACGCAAAGTCGTTAAATTACAGCAACTTGTCAAACAAAAAGGACTTTGCAATATCCGTTATGAAAAAACAAACAGATTCGTATGAAGACAAATAAGGCCGGTATTCAGGGTTTGCTATTGGTTGTTTTCTCGCTTCTATTGACGGTTGCGGGTGGTTTGTTATGGGTGTGGGTATCGCCGTGGATTGCTGCTGCGATGAACACCTCGGTTTCCTCCTGGTCAGGGAGTATAAATTACCTGAAGGGATTGCAAATGATTAGCTCTGTTACCATGTTTTTAGCGCCACCGCTCTTGTTAGCGTGGTTTTTGGGGCAATCCATCACGTCATCGCTACAAATTCATCGGGTAAAAAGTATCGCTTTGTGGTTGTTGGTCATTTTGAGCATGTTGGTTGCACAGCCATTTATCAATTGGTTAGGCGATTGGAACTCCCGTTTATCGTTGCCGACATGGCTTTCGGGCGTTGAGCATTGGATGAAGATGATGGAGCAACAAAACGAGACTTTAGTCAATCGTTTTTTAGCCGTACATTCAATGCGAGGTTTGTTTTTCAATATTTTGCTGATTGCTATCATACCGGCTTTTGCGGAAGAGTTCTTTTTTCGGGGAGCGGTTCAGCGATTATTTACCAACAAGATGAATACGCATCTTGCCGTGTGGGTGACGGCATTTATTTTCAGCGCTGTACATATTGAATTCTACGGCTTTGTTCCGCGCATGCTGTTAGGCGCTTATCTGGGCTATTTGCTTGTGTGGTCGGGTTCAATCTGGATGCCTGTTCTTGCGCATTTTATCAATAACTTTATCGGGGTTGTCGTCGGTTATTTGATGGCTAATTATTCAGGTTATGACCACTTAGATAGTCTTGGCGTCAATCACTCTGCATGGCTTTCGTTGGTAGGCGCTTTGTTGTTTTTGCCGATGATCTGGTTTATTTATAAAAAAAGAGAGAAGATAATCCTCTAATTTCTTCCAAGGATGAAGCAACTGATCTCTGATTTTCTACACCTGATTTATCCTAACGTTTGTTTGGTATGTCATGGAAACCTTCTTGCCAAAGAACAGTTTGTTTGTTTTTCCTGTCTTTCGCGGCTTTCTTACACATCGTATCATTTGCAAAAAGAGAATCCCATTGAAAAGCGTTTTTGGGGAAAATTCCCCGTTGAACACGCTACTTCCTTGTTCTTTTTTCAAAAAGAAACGCCAAGTCAGCTTTTGCTCCATCACCTGAAATATAAAGGAGACAAAGAGATTGGCGAAGTGTTGGGGAGGATGTTAGGAGAAACTATTAAAGCAGCTCCTGATTTTGAAGTAGATTTGATCATTCCCGTTCCGTTGCATCCCAAGAAATTGCAAAAGAGAGGGTACAATCAGAGCGAATGGATTGCAAAAGGCATAGCGTCAGCATTGCAGAAACCGATGGATACCGAACATTTAATCCGCGTAATAGAAAATCCGACCCAAACAAAGAAAGGGGTTTACGAGCGCTGGGAAAATGCTTCCGGCATCTTTGCCCTTACCCATCCACACTCTTTGGAAGGCAAACACCTGCTATTAGTTGACGATGTGATAACCACCGGCGCCACCATCGAAGCGTGCGCCAATACGTTACTGGAAGCGGCTGACGTTAAAATCAGCGTTGCTTCGCTTGCAACTGCTTGATGACTTATTCGTTGAGGCGGGCAATGATAGTTTCGTTGCCGATGGTTTTTTCGCCGTGAGTAACGAAAATCTCGGCATCCAACGGCAGAAAAATGTCTACGCGCGATCCAAACTTAATAAATCCGAGATGTTCGTTGAGGTGACAACTCTTTTGCGGCGCACCATACGTGACAATACGTCGCGCTAATGTACCTGCAATTTGACGTACTAAAATTTGGGTTTTCAACGGCGTTTCGATGATGACAGAACTTCGCTCATTTTCCTTGCTTGATTTTGGACGATAGGCGGCATAATGCTTCCCGTTATGATGCTTAACATATTTCACCGTTCCTGCAATTGGATACCAGTTGGCATGAATGTTGAAGACAGACATAAAGATGGAAATCTGAATGCGTTTATCTTGAAAATATTCATGTTCGACGGTTGGCTCAATCACAACCACCGTACCATCAGCCGGAGCAATGATCAGGCTTGGATCGTCGATATCGCCGGCGCGCGACGGATTACGAAAGAAATAGGTGAAAAAGAAAAAGGTAAACGCCGAGAGAACAATGTTCCCAATTAAAATGGTGTGTGAAAAGCGAAAATAGACGATGATGTTGACGATCACCAAAATGAATAATACCGAAGAAAGAATCCAGCGGCCTTCTTTGTGAATTTTCATTGTACATTACGTGTTAATGGCTTACATTTCTAAAACATAAGCAGTTTTGGTTAGACGATAACATAAAACACAGTTCCTTACAGCCCTTTCAAAAGGAACAATAAATAGATAAAAATGACCGGAGTAGCCAACAAAAGGCTGTCGAACCGATCGAGCATTCCACCGTGACCGGGAAGAATTTTGCCTGAATCTTTAATTTGCAAGGTACGTTTCATCAACGACTCGATTAAATCGCCAAGCGTACCAACAACAGCAACAAGGGTTGCATAACCCAACCAGGCAATTGGCGATAAAGCAGGTACATAATGTGCAAAAATCAACGATATGCCACACGTAACCAACCAACCTCCAATAGCGCCTTCCCACGATTTTTTAGGCGAAACCCGTTCTAAGAGACGATGTTTTCCAAACGTGATTCCAAACAAATAAGCCCCTGAATCATACGCCCATATCAACACAAAAAAAGCCAATAAAATACGATGGTCGAATAGCGTATTCATGGCATTGAGCAACGTGAAAGGAATTACGATATAGGCTTGCCCCGTGATAAATAAAGACCAACTATGAAGTGGATTGCTTTTGGTGTAAAACAGTTCACTTACGATGATGGCGATACTACCGAGCGTATATAAACCGATTGAGACCACCATCCATTTGAAAGATAATTGAAAAGCAAGCGGAGCGGCATACATGGCAATGCTTACGATGAACGCTGAGGTCGGCTTTACAAAATTTGTTGCACCATGATTCGCAACAGAATAGAACTCCCAAATTGTCAGTGCTAAAATGATAAGAAACAAACCGGCAAAATAGAGATATCCGGCAAGGATAGCACCTACGATGACGGCAACAAACAGAATGCCGGTAATTGATCTTTTTATTAAATCATTCATTTTCAATAAGCAAACAACTTGTTACATGGCTACAGTTTTGTCTTTCACAAGGATGACCCATAGTTTTTTGGGGCCATGCGCTCCCAGCACCAGCGTCTTTTCTATGTCGGCAGTTCTACTTGGTCCCGTAATCAGCGAAATCATCGAAGGCAGACACGTATCATATTTTGCCTGCATGGCAATGTAGGCGTCTTCTAAATAAGGAACGAGCTGCGATTCTTTTGCCAACACAATATGAATGGGAGGGAAAACATTCATCTGCCTTCCTGATAAATGAGCGGAAGATACCATCACACTTCCGGTGCGTGCAATGAGGTATTCACACCGTGTGACGCCTGCCTGCATTTCGTTGAAATCGCTTGGATCGGAACGAAATGCAACGCTGTGAGCTTGCAACAAACTTTGTATTTCTGTATCACGACAGAACAACGATGAAATTTGCTCTTCTTCCATCATCCTTGTCACTTTACTCATGGCTTCCGCTTCCGAATAAACCAGTGTGCATTGCCCATTGACAGCCTCCAACTCATCGGCGAAGCATTGGAATAGCGGAAGAATAGGTTCTTTGTAGCTATTCCCCTTCCAATCCGGCTCCGGTGGAAGGGTAACAGGTTGATGTTTTCTGGCTTGCCGGATACGTGTCAGTATGTCTTCACGTGAATTTGCAGTGATCATGCTATTTCGTTGTTCGCTGTCAGATCTTCAGAAGTATCCTCTTCAGATGGTTTTGTTTCCTCTGAGTTAGTTATTTCTGTGCCGGCTATCGGTTGATCTGTAACGTCGAGTTCAGACATGAGTTCATCGGCACGTGACGTCCAGGGACGTTTGCCGAAAATGTGTTCCATGTCTTCTGTATAAATAACTTCTCGTTCGATTAATTGCAACGCTAATTGATGATGTCCTTGTGTATTCTCTATGAGAATTTTCTTGGCGCGTTCAAATTGCTCACTGATAATGCGTTTTGATTCGGCATCAATCAAATCGGCTGTTGTATCACTGTACGGTTTTGAGAACCCAAATTCGTAGCTACCTGATGAATCATAATAGCTGACATTCGGCAATTTGTCACTCATGCCATAATATGCCACCATAGCGTAAGCTTGTTTGGTCACTTGTTCCAAATCATTTAATGCACCGGTGGAAGGGGTTCCGAAAAAGAGCTCTTCGGCGGCGCGTCCACCCAATGTGGCACAAATCTGATCTAACATGTGTTCTGCTGTAGTCAATTTTCGTTCTTCAGGCAAATACCAGGCAGCTCCCAACGCTTCGCCACGTGGCACAATGGTAACTTTGACCAATGGATTGGCAAATTGTAACATCCAGCTCACCGTGGCGTGACCGGCTTCGTGATAGGCAATCGATTTCTTTTCGGAAATAGTGGTTAGTTTAGTTTTGCGTTCCAAGCCACCCACAATACGATCTACCGCATCGATAAAGTCTTGTTTCTCGACAGATTTTTTGCCTTTGCGGGCAGCAATAAGCGCTGCTTCATTGCATACATTCGCTATGTCGGCGCCAGAAAAGCCCGGCGTTTGACGTGCTAAGAAGTCGATATCGAGATGTTCGTCGATTTTGATAGGACGTAAATGTACTTTGAAAATATCAATACGCTCATGTAAATCAGGAAGTTCCACATGAATTTGTCGGTCGAAACGACCTGCGCGCAGCAATGCTTTATCTAAAATATCGGCGCGATTGGTAGCTCCCAGTATGATTACGCCACTGTTTGAACCAAAACCATCCATTTCGGTAAGCAATTGATTAAGCGTATTTTCGCGTTCATCATTAGCCCCCATGTTCGGGTTTCTTCCACGAGCGCGGCCTACGGCATCAATCTCATCAATGAAAATGATGCAAGGTGCTTTTTCTTTGGCTTGACGGAACAAATCACGCACGCGTGATGCGCCTACTCCAACAAACATTTCGACAAAATCAGATCCCGACATGGAGAAGAATGGCACATCGGCTTCGCCTGCAACAGCTTTGGCTAATAAGGTTTTTCCTGTACCCGGAGGGCCAACTAAAAGTGCACCTTTGGGTATCTTTCCACCTAATTCAGTATAACGTGAAGGATTTCGCAGAAAAGAGACAATCTCTTCTACTTCTTGTTTGGCGCCATCCAAGCCGGCAACATCTTTGAATGTAACCTTCATATCGCTGGTTGTCTTGTCAAATAGCTGAGCTTTTGATTTCCCAACGGAGAAAATACCACCGGCGCCACCACCTCCGCTATTCATTCTGCGCGATAAAAATATAAAGAAAGCTACCATCAAAAGGATGGGGAGGATTGAATAGAGAAAGGTGTTAAAATAGTCACTCTCCTTTTGATAGAAAACTTGACCTGTAAACTTGTTATTCGTGCGTGCATCTGATAAAAATTTTTGCATCTCCTGTGCAGAACCGAAATGTACCGTGATTTGAGGAGTTTGCTCAAATTTTGCTGAGTCTTGACCAAACACAGCAGTTAGCGAACCTTTTTTAATGACTGCAGTAGCATAGTTTTGATTGGAGGTAACGGTGATTTTACTCACGTCGTTATTTGCCACATACGTTTGAAAATCAGAAAAAGAGACTTCTTTCGTGTTGGACGACTGTGAAAAGAAAGTCATGGCGATCAGACCAATCGCGATGAGGGCATAGAATCCGTATAAAAAGTTTTGGCGGTTAGGCTGCCGCTTATTCGGAGAGTTTAAATTATTGGGTGACCGGCCAAGTTTGTTGTTATTTGGTTCCATAAAAAAGGTGTTTCAAAAATAGGAAGTATAATGCTTTTTCACTGCCTCTAAAGGTAGCAGCGAGGGTTTATTTATGCAATATCAGCAACCTGAGTAATCTCTGCGTCTGCCCATAGATGCTCAATATCGTAAAAATGACGTGGTTCACGTTGAAAAATATGCACTATGGCTTGCAGATAATCCATAGCGACCCATTGTGCATTTTCGACGCCATCGATAGCGGCGGGTTTGGTTTCCGCCTTTTCGTGCACGTAATCTTTTACAGAACGCGTGATGGCATTGATGTGTGTGTTGGAGTCACCTTCGCAGATAACGAAAAAGCTACAGGCTGCATTTTCAAACTTGGTTAAATCCACCACAACTATGTTCTTCCCCTTTTTTTCTTGAATTCCTTCAACAATAGAATTGACTAAGTGCTTGTTATCCATTCGGTAACTATAAAGTAAAATAAATAGAACTAACGATGTATGAAAATGCGCCACCTCGCGTAAGCACACATCGCCTATTCTGAGAGAATATGCGTAAAGCACTATTTGCGTGATCGTTGCTTGTGATTGAGACGGTCTTTGGTTGGAGCAAATCAACATGCAAAGATAATGCTAAATTGCAACATTACATAATCCTATGTTGCCCTTGTTTTCATAAGACAAGAGATTCCGATGAATTGAAATGAATTAAGGAGTTAGACACACAAAAGGATGATTTTTAAGGGGGCTAAGATTGATGTGAGAATTAAAGCAATTTTATTTTGACAGAAAGGATATTGAAGACAAAAAAAGAGACTGCCTTTTTTAGACAATCTCTTTTTTGATAATTAATTAACAATCAATCAACTAATGTTTATATTCAATTGTAATATAAGAATCTGCAAGTACCCCTTGAGGTTTTTCAATGTCAGTTATTTTCATGACACCATAATAGGCTTTAGATCCTCTCATAGTTTTGAAAATATACACATCCCCCACAGAAACATTGTTATTTGCTGTAATTGCTGAACTAAAATCTGTTGTAGATATAAGCACTTTATCAGCATTAGTATAATCGCTGGACGCACCTTTAACAAATAAAGTAGAATTAGGAGAAGTAAATCCTAAGAGGATACCACTCGTAGTGTAACTACCTGTAAGTTCAAGATCAGCACTAACATTAGGTGTAGAAATTGCAGAGTCTCCAACAAGATCAAATGCACTATTTAGCTTTGAACCAAGCGTAAAAGAAGATACGTTTGTATAGCTATTTGCTCCAATAACAACAGCAGTTTCAGTATGAGCGGTTTTAGAACCAGCAGTACCAATGACATTTACATACAAAGTATCTCCAATGTTATAATCTGAACCTTTTATAGGAATAGAATCTTGTGCATTAAATGTACCTGGTACATTAACATAAGTTCCATTGGCAGAAACCTTAGTTTGAACTTTCACAGAGGAAACAGTTGCCGTGGCGGGTGCAATGACAAAATGAAAATAATAAGTAGTATCCGCTCTGTGAGTAATTGCAGGAACTGTGACGCTTATAGGATCCGTCACCGTTAAAGTATAATACCTTGTAAATGGCTTCCCGTTGAAAGTTGCATCAAACTGAAAATTTACACTTGAGCCTATTGTGGTCACACCTAAATTGGAATCGGAAAGTGTTATCGACCCAGTTCCATCGTTGGCAATTGCTATTGAACCAGAATAGGAAGATACAAATGCAGAATCATTCGCTAATGTCCCCCCTAAATTAGTAATCTTTATCGCAGAAAGATTTTTACTAATGTTGTTGATAGATATAACTGCTTGATTATCCAAACTTGTATAACCACTGGCAGATATAAGAAACTCAGATCCAAGATCGTAAGTTTGGAGCATATTATCTTTTTGGCAAGATGCCATAAGAAAAGACAAAGATATAAGAAGAAATAATTGAATTTTTTTCATGTCAATATATTTTTAGTCATTATTATTAATGTACATCCCAGTATAACTTGGTTGACATCAAATCGCCACCAATAGCTTTAGCAGCAATTGTGTAGTTGGTTGGGTTCAGTGTCTGTTCTCCACTTGGATAAGGGTATCTGTATGGGAATGTAACCACACCTGATGCAGGTGAAGGAGGTTCGTTCATTGCAGGAGCACCCAATCTGCGCCATTCCGTCCATCCTAAATATCCGCGAAGATAGAAGGATATCCAAGCTTGTGTCCCAATACTTGATCTCCAGTTTGCAGCATCATAAGCAACGCTTGGCTGAGCTAAGTATGTGGCAGCCTGAGCAGCAGTGCCACCCCATGATACGATGGAAGCCGTAACCGCATTGTTATAGTGCGTAGCAGCAGCATCCGTAATGATTCCACGTGCAGCAGCTTCAGCCAAATAAAACTGGATTTCCGAATAAGTCATCAAAGGATGAGGGAAGCTCGGAGTGTTGCTTATAGCCGTATTAATATGTGTGTAAATGGAGAAATCTGAACTCTGGCCGTAAGTACCTCCCAAATACGTGTTGGCACCCAAGTTTTGATCAAAATATAAAGGCATACGAGGGTCATTCAAACTCGTCATAGCATTGATAATCGTATTTGCAGCCACATAGTCGGAACGGCCACTCAAAACAAGGTCCACATATAACGGGTTCGTATTAGGCGTTGCCGTTAAATAATTAAACATTGCGTCGTCAGATGAACTGGAATAGGTTCCAGCCATAGCACTTTTAATGGTATTTTGAACCAAAGTGCTCTCTGTACTTACATCTGCAATTTCAATAGCCAGCTTAACCAACAACCCGTTCCCAAATTCTTGCCACTTGGAAACATCACCCCCATAGATCAGATCGGCAACATCAAAGCTTCCGTTCGTCGGATCCAAAGCAGCAACATCGGCAGTTACACGCTTGATCAAATCCTTGTGAATAGACAATGCATCATCGTACACCGGCAACACGTTATTAATATTCAGAGCTTGTGAGTAAGGAATATTTCCCCATGTAGTTTCCATTTGATCCCATGCATAACAAGAGAAAATGTCAATGATGGCAAGCCGGTTCTTTTGCGCTGCAATATCAGCAGGAACGATAGGCTTTTCCATTCTGATCAAAGAATCCGATCGTCCCAGATCTTCCAGAATATCACGGTAATACGTTCTCCACGCATAATCAGGAACACTTCTGGTAAAGATGTTGTAATTGGATTCATCTGTATAGGTCGTTTCTGTCAAATACTGAGACCACAAATCAAAATCATTATCATTGACATTTAAGCTAACATCTTGGTCAGAAAGATTTTTTTCAGCATTTGAAAAAAGCGTATTTCCCGGTACGTTGGTCGGATTTTTAACATCCTTATTCAGGTCCGCTAACGTCTGCTTGGAACAAGAGACGGCTGACATGGCCAGTAATATAAATAGTATTTTTTTCATTGTGTGTAATGTTTAGAATTGAACTTTCAGATTGAATCCGAAATTACGCGTAGTCGGCATAACTCCACTCTGCCATCCTTGCATATTACCGGCACCTAACCCGGCTTCAGGATCTGCGTAAGGAAGATTCTTATAAATAATCCACAGATTGGATCCTACGAGGCCTAATGAGAGGGAGTGAATTCCAATGTTTTTCAACATGTTGTCTTCAAAATTATACGATATTTCTGCTTCTCTTAATTTCACATACGAAGCATCATAAACAAAAGCTGAATTTGGATTGAAAGGGTATCCTAATGTGGTGTAATCGTTAGCCGTGATACGCGTAGTATTTTTGGTTCCATCAGCGTTAACACCCGGGAGAATGATTCCACCCCCATTGGCAATACTATTTCTCATAGGATTACCTAAGTCATTATTTCCAACAGAATTAGGATATATCCCGTCGCTTTGACCATAATATTGATCTAATGAAAAGACACTACCCCCTTTTTGGATATCAATTAAAAAGCTTGCAGTCCAGTGTTTGTATGTAAAACTGTTGGTAATCCCTGCGTGCCATTTAGGATTGGAATTGCCAATTACATTATTAGTTGTAGAAGTGGATATATAATGACCACTCGCATCTACTACCTTTTGTCCATTTTTATACACATAATCGGTACCTTCAATCAACCCATAAGGTTGACCAACTTGTGCATCAATAGTAACACCACCCTGGAATGAACCCAACTGCAAATTAGGTACTCCTTCATACAAAGACACCACTTTGTTTGCGTTAGTTGACCAATTCACGTTGATATTCCAATTGAAATCTTTAGTCTGAACCGGAGTACCATACAAATTAAGTTCTATCCCTTGATTGCGAACTTCACCTGAGTTTACATATTTGAAAGAATAACCGGTAGCGGGAGAAACGGCAACCGGCATAATTTGGTTGACAGTGTTAGTTAAATAAACATCTGCATCAAAACCTAATCGTTTATTTAAGAATGCCATTTCCAACCCTGCTTCACTACTTTTTGTTTTTTCAGATTTCAAGTTAGGATTGTTTTCTGTTGAATTTACAGAATACAAAGAGATCGATCCAAACGGACTAGGTTGCGAATAGGTATCATTAAGACTTGCAAAAGGAGCGTCATTACCTACTTCTGCATAGTTCAAACGAACTTTTCCAAAAGTCACCCATTCAGGTTTCCACAAGTTAGTAAAAATATAACTACCTGAAATAGAAGGATAGAAATAAGTATCGTTTGCAATAGGCAACGTGGAAGATTGATCTCTTCTCAAAGTTGCATCTAAATAATAGGTGTTGTCATATCCCAATGACACACTGGCAAAAACAGCGTTTACACCTATTGCAGATTGTACTTCAATCGGAGCCAACGGAGGGCTAACCGAATTAGCAATGGAATAAAGACCTGGGATACTTAAACCACCATTTGTAGAAGCATAAATTGAGCCTTCGTTATCTCTACGAATGTTTCCGCCTGCTAAAGCAGTAAGATTTAATTTGTCAGTCAGGTTCTTGTTGAAATTTACCAACAAATCATAGTTGGTTTCCGTGAAATTTACGTTAGTTCTAGAATACCCTGAACCAACTGACTGTAAACCAATGCCAAAAGCAGCCGGAACACTACCTGCTCCGATATGCTCTTCTTCGAGTTGAGTATAAGTGTCTATTGAAGCGCGACCTGTTACGTTCAAATAATCAGTAATGTCCCATTTTAGTTGAGCATTGCCAAAGAGGTGGCTACGGGAATCGTTTTCATAGTTGTTGTAACGCTCCCAGTAATAGTTATTCCAATAAATTGGGGTTGTATTGCCGCTGTAAGGAGCACTCATATTCCATGTAACGTTTCTTCCGGTTTGTTCATATAATGTTTTCAGCTCCTTCACATCAACGTTCGTTTCCCACCACTGGCGGAAACTGGTCATAATGTTTCCCATATAACCGGTACCGTTACGACCTACTGTATTTTGATGAACAAAATTAGCATTGGAGCTTATGGTAAGGTTTTTAGCTAATTTCGCACTTGCATTTAAGTCAAACGTATTTTTGGTAAGTTGACTGTTTGGCAAAATACCGTTTTGCACGAAATTGGTATAAGAAAAACGGAATGAAGAATTTTCCGTTGCGCTGCTTAAAGATAAAGTATTAGAGGTAGTAACGGCAGTATTAAAGAAGGTAATAGGGCCGTTTTTTGCAGCTACCCAGGGCGTAGCTTTTTGATAGTTGGGAGATTCAGGTACAAAAGCATCCCATTGATAAACCTTT
>DAIDKM010000049.1 GCA_027450045.1 Paludibacter sp.
AAAGATTGCAATGGTTGATGTTGATGCCATTCCAATACCAGGTATCAATAGCATCCGTATTGGGAGAAGTATTAGGAGCTTTCACGGTAATATAAGAAATTGTACCATTGGCTCCCATTGAACTACTCCTTCCAAGCGTAACATGCACATTAGGAGCATTTTCCAAAGTAATACCTGTGATTAACACTGTATTACATGCTTTGAAACGGATCAGACATGGTCTCGATATGTTACTGTTGGCTTTGTATGCAGTCCACCAAGCATTTCCATTACCTTCAATAACACCACTTCCGCTCACTTCTATGTTGGTAAGATTCGATCCCGAAATAAAATCATTGTATTGATCTGTTGCTCCATTGTTTGGATACGATCCTACAGGTGAACCATTTCCACTTCCATAAGGCAGAATTTCCAGCGTATCCTGATCTGCCAGATACAGATTCACATTGCTTTTCATGGTTATTGGGCCACTCAAAAAAGTTCCCTTCGGGAATACCACTGTTCCTCCTCCTGCACTATTGGCCGCCGAGATAGCAGCATTAATAAAAGAAGCATTATCAGCGTTGGATGTACTAGCGCCGTAATTGGTGATAAGAAATTGGGTGGTTGGAATGTTTGGTAAAGGGATAGAAGAAGCTGCATTTGCCACAGTGATTTTGGCAAATAGCATCCATCCCAAGAGAAAAAGATTTATTTTAAGACGCAAATGAGGCATGTAATGGTGTGTTAATGATAAATAAAACGCAAAAATCAGATATCTGCTTTCAATTGAAGCAGAAAAACAATGGAAATTCAATTAAAACCAAGAAGAGAAATCACGCAACCTATTGCCGATTTCTCTTCTTGTTAATTATTCATGTGGATTACGGTCTCCAGCGAGGATCACCTGCATTGCTTGCACCTGCAAAGCTGGAATCGATGATGGTGAAAATGCCACTATCCGGTGCTTTAAATAAAGCGGCCGACGTGTTGTTATACTGAATTAAATCAGTGATATTGTTAGCAGTTGTAATCCAATCTGTTGTAGCATAAGAATTGGTAATAATCATCGACCCACCCGTTCCGGTCCGAATTCCTTTAGCTCCACTGGTAGTCGATTGCGAATTTGACATTCCAAAAATACAATTTGTGATCACTCCAACTGTCGAATTAGTATTCAGGTCAATAAAATATTTGCTTGCCTTCACCATATTATAGAACGTACAGTTCTCAATATCAATAGAAGTTGGTGGCACCATGTTGCATAATATCAACCCGCAATCAACAGTGCTCACTCCCCAAACCGTAGTATTTGTAATCTTAATATTGTCAAACTTTCCGGCTGTGGCATTACTGGTTGTCACCAATTGATAACCACCTGAGCCATTATCATAAGTAAAGCAATTATCATACGTCAATTGACCAACAACTATTGAATTACTACTCTGAATACGGGATGGCGAACGAAAATGGTGGATTAAACAGTTTTCAAAAATCACAGCATCGGTATTTGTAGCTGTACCCTGATTAATTACATAGTTTGTTCCCGCATCACTATTATATCCTGCTAAATTCAAATTCTGAAATTTAATCGTGCCAGCAACATCAGGAAGTGCCACACGAATGATTGAAAGAGTTGGCAAAGTGTCGCTAGGCATACCATAAAAAGTTACCGAAGTATTACTCTTAATATTTAATGTTGCCGGTTCTCCAAATGATGACCCCAATGGAAGCACTAACGTTATTGTTTGTGCCGTACATGTATCGAGCACATTGTGTATGGAATCGGTAGGTTGCAAGAAAATAACACGTTGTGCTGCGGGAACATCTGGATAAGTAGCAAACGTAATATTTCCTCTCATGTACGTACTATTCATTAGCTGCACAACATATACTGTATTTCCTGTTAATCCCGTCAACGTAATGGTTCCTGCGGCTAATTGAGCGCTTGTTAAAGTAATCGTCTGTGCACCTTGAGGATTCGCTTGCGGATAATACACCAATTGTGTAGCTACTGTTCCGGCAGGCCAACGAATAATAGCAGATGAATTGGTCTTATCACCAAGTCCTACTTGCTGCAATAATTGTTCGACAGGAGTCAGAAAAGTAGCGGTCACATAATGCGAATCCCCAACACCGGTTGTAGCGCTTATTCCTTTCACACGCACCGAATAACGAATGCCGGCATGTAAATTAGTTAACGTGTCGGTAAATGTTACCGTTGTTCCTGATGTGAACGAGTTGGCAGACGTAGCTTGCCCACTGACTGTAATGGTGGAAACAATCGGATTAAACAACAAACTATCCTGACTGATTTCAAGCACATAGTGGTCTACTCCCGGCATCTGATTCCATTGCACTACAGCTGACGTAGCCTGAACGCTTGTCACTGTAAACGTTGTGGGATGAAAAAGCCGATTAAAGGCCTCATCAATGAATGAACCATTGTTATTACAGGCTTGAAATTGAAGAGCGGCAAAACTCAACATCAGCCAGTAACCTATTTTTTTGAAACTATGAAAAGTCTTCATACGTTGTAATGATTTGCAATTAGATTAATTGAAATAATTTATAAAATGAGGAGAGCAAATTTTAAGTGCTTCGCTCTACCTCATTTTTTTTCTTGTTAATAGCCGTATGCATTTTTCAATAACCCATTAGAGCTACTGATGACGGTTGTCGGAATAGGATAAAGATAACGATTTTGCACTCCTGCAGCTGAATTAAGCCCACTACTGAACAAATTAATCCGAAGCAAATAAAGAGCTTGATTGGTTGCTGATAACCCGGACAACCACGCTGTCGAAGAATATGATGCATCGGGAGGGGTTGTGCCTAAGTCTTGGTAAAAGTTCATACTCGACCTGTCTATCGTCTGACCATCAGGCAAATATTTATAGAAAATAGTTTGTGGAAGGGTATCATACGGTGCAGTTCTGCTAAACATAGCGGCAATGGCATCGCGTTGTTCCTGAATTTTAGTTGTCAATAAGTTCCAACGCACTAAGTCCCATTTGCGTAAACCTTCTCCCCCAAACTCTAACGCACGTTCTTTTACAATGGCATTAAAGAACGAATCATGATCCGTAAGATTATTGACATACGCATCCACTTGTTGCGGCCAATCAATAGAGTTAAAAGCACGACGTCGTACTTGCTCCAAAGCATCTTTAGCAGCTGCTGTAGGCCCGTTATTCAATTCATTTTCGGTTTCAGCATACATTAACAAGATATCAGAATAACGCATCATGACCCAATTGATGCCATAGCCAACTTTCCCTTGAGCATTTAAGTTTCCGGCAAGGAACGTCGAACTCATCCAGCGTTGATCCCATTTTGCAATGTTGTACGAAATCGGACTGGTCTGTAAAAATTCTTGAGTGGCGCCACTGCTATTCCCAAAAGAAGCAAGAGCTACGGTCACGTCACGGCGTAAATCTTTGGGATTGAACATATAAAAATAGTAGGCACTCGTGTTTACAATATTCGAATTGTTACCATAACCATATTCCGGATTTGTATAAAAACGAACACCAATCGAGTAGCCGATTTCTCCGGAATGCTGAAGTCCGAGTGCTACTTCAAACATCGTTTCGTGGTAAGTATTATCAACTTGCAATTGATTCAGATTTTTCCAAATATTGATATACGAAGGATTCAACTTGTGGGTTCCATTGGCAATGATTGATTGACATTCATTATCCGCTATTTGGTAATATTTTTGCCAATCGCTGCCACGTTCAGTCGGATAACCCGGTTTATTACGCAAAGAATAACCACCACGAGCTAAACAAATGCGAGCAACCATACCTTTGATAAATCCTTTTGTAATTCGCTCTGTAGAAGAATATTCACCGGTACCCACCCACGGAACATATTGTTCAGCTTCTTGCAAATCGCTGATAATATGATCCATGATTGTATCACGATCGGTTGCTGGCAATAAGAAGTTAGACCCATCGGAAGCAGCCGGCTTTGTAGTGAAAGGCACATCGCCAAAAGTACGAACCAGTTCAAAATATGCAATAGCCCGCAAAGTCAATGCCTCGCCGTAATAGCCCATCATTGTGGCTTTAGTCGTCGCATCTTTTGTAGCAGGACTGGTTGGTATATTTGCAATACATAAATTGGAACGCTCAATAATCTGATACAAGGTTTGCCACACTTTAGATATATCCGAATTATCAGGTGATGCAAAATAATTTGAGGTTCCACGGTTATTATTTTGATTATACGAACCTTCATCAGCGCCAACAAACTCAATATCTGAATTCGTAGTGTAACTCAAAGGCAAGCGCGAAGAATAGGTGTAATCAGTACAAAGCAAGTCGTAAATACCCATTACCGCATCTTTGGTGTAAGTAGGCGTGGAAAAAACGACATCCGGTGTATAAGTTGACAAGGATTGAGTAGTCAGGAAATTTGAGCATGCTGCCAACCCAATCGTTGCAAATAAAAAGAGATAAATTGCTATTTTTTTCATAGATAATGTCATTAAAAATTGATGTTAACGCCGCCAATAAACGAACGACTCCTTGGATAGGCCGAATAATCAACTCCCGGGGTAAGTGGTGGGTTATTGCGGGTGCTCACTTCAGGATCGAAGCCGGAGTATTTTGTCAAACAAAACACATTATAAGCCGTTACATAAATACGGAAAGATGAAATCATCAGTTTGCTGATCAATTTCTTAGGCAACGAATAACCCAATGTCAACGTGCTTAAACGCAAGAACGAACCATCTTCAATATCCGCAGATGTAAGTGGGGGAATCGTCATAAACGGAGTCCACATTGTTGCATTTTGATTAATTTGCTGCAAACGCGTTGGGTTCGCATATTGACCGTAAAAAATATTTTGTCCGGTTGAAGGATCAATCGTCGTAAAACGACCATTTGCCAAACTCATTATATCAAGCAGGTTTTGGTATTTACGCGATAATAAGGTCGAGGTATAATCAATCTTGTTCGCATTGTAAATCTTGTTACCATACGACCAGTTGAAGAAAGCTGAAAGATCAAAATTTACATAGCGGGCATTCAACGTAACCCCTCCTGTATGAATCGGATTTGCATCACCGATAACGGTTTTGTCATTTGCATCAATAGTCCCATCTTTATTGACATCTTTTACCTTCATACTCCCCGGCCCGAAATAATTTCCGTAGCCAAAGAGACCGGCAATAGCCGCCGTTTTTGCGCCAGTGGCATCGCCATTCAAAATCCATTTCTTTTGAGTGTTGTCAAAATGGAAATCGTTAAACGTGTACATGCCGTCAGCTACATACCCATACATTTGACCAACCGGTTGTCCTTGTTGAATAATATAATCATCCAAAGGTTGTGAGGTACCATCCCAACCGGAAGAATACGTTTTCGAAGTGGCACTTCCATAACGAAATTCATCCACACGGTTTTTATTAAACGCAATATTGAATGTGGCATTCAAAGAAAATTTCTGCGTTTCAATAATATGGGCATCTAACGTGAATTCTAATCCCCTATTGGAAGTGCGTCCAAAGTTTTGCATCTGGTTAACATAACCGGTACTGGTTGGAATCGGTTGTTGCAATAATAGATTGAATGTAGTATTCCAGTAAGCATCAATCGTAGCATTTAAGCGTGAATTAAGTACGCCAATATCCCATCCCACGTTACGTGTTAATGTTGTTTCCCATTTCAAGTTGGGATTCGACAACGTTGTGCCAGGTACCAACACACTGGCCAAATTCTCGCCAATGTAATATCCTTTACTGTCAGTTGTTCCGTAGGTTAACTGCCACAATCCGTCTGAAATACGGCTATTCCCTGCCGTCCCCATACTTAAACGCAACTTCAAATTATTCAACCAATCAAATTTATTTTTGAGGAAACTTTCTTCCGACAAACGCCAAGCTACTGCAGCAGAAGGGAAATAGCCCCACTGATGACCAGGTGCAAATTTTGACGTTCCATCAGCTCTAAATGTCAATGATGCCAGGTATTTGTCTTGAATCGAATAATTGGCACGCCCAAAGTATGATGACATATTATACGGTTGACTTTCAGTTGTAATAGTAGGCTGTGCAGTTCCTAAATTCATCATCGCCAAAATAGAAGCAGCATCCATTCCCGAAGGGAAATACATCGACTGCGCTACAACTTGACGATAAGCATACGAAGAAGTTTCTTGACCAACTAACAAGTTCAGGTTCTGATTCGGGAGAATATTGTTTTTATTGAAAGTCAACGTGTTTGCTATGCGCCAAGTAATACCGCCTAACGTAGTAATCTGGCCAATAGGTAATCCACCATTATTTTTGGATGTTGGAGTCGAAGGTCCCCACACATTATCTGTTCTATTATTATCAAATTGATACCCGAATTCACTGCGGAAAACAAGGGGTTTCAAAATTGTCCAGTTAAAAGCACCATTCAACACCAACGACTGATTAGCTTTTCGTTGATAGGTGTCGTTTGCCAATTGGACAGGATTAAACAACAAACTCAATTGGGTTGGATCGATGGCTAATTGTTCATTGACATAATTACTCTGTGAAACCAAACTGTTCACAGGTGCATATTTCATCGCATTGCGTAAAAAGGTATTCGATCCGCTTCCCGTTGAAGTTCCAGCTCCATCAATACCCGTTCTCGAATAACGGGTATTAAAATCAACATTGATATTCTTGTTTACTTGCGTATTAAATTTAAAGTCAACATTGGTACGGCCATAATCGGAACCGATCATGATTCCTTTTTCTCCAGAACGTGTAATTCCTAAGTTATATTTATCGGTTTTAGAACCACCATTAATATTGACATTGTAATATTGTTGAACGCCGGTACGTCCAAATACTTGATTTTCCCAATCAATCGGCGCTTTGGATTTATAAATGTCCAAATCATCATACGCTCCGTAATATCCGGTAAAAGTGCTTGATTGATCCAATTCATATTGCCACATGGCATACTCATAAGGACTCATCATCTTAATTTTTTTGGCAAGATCCATTACTCCGGCATACGCATTAATGCTAACAGTTACCTTACCGGCAGTTCCGCTTTTTGTAGTAATAATAATAACCCCGTTTGCCCCACGTGACCCATAAATAGCAGTGGATGAAGCATCTTTCAACACATCAATTGATTGGATATCGGATGGTGAAATATCTGAAATACTACTGACTGGAAAGCCGTCAACAATGTAAAGAGGAGAATTGTCTTGCGAAATAGAGCCACCTCCACGTACACGGATCATGACCTGTGCATCGGGCGATCCCTCCGTCGTGGTAACTTGTACTCCCGCCATTCGTCCGGTAATAGCTTCAGCAGCCGAATTAACAGGTATTTCTTGTAATGTTTTACTGGATACCGATGCTACTGAACCCGTTAAATCACGTTTCTGCACGGAACCATACCCAATGGCAACATACTCTTTCAGTGCAACTGCATTGTCTTTTAATACAATATTCATAGGCTTTCCATTGATCGGCACTTCTTTTGTTTCCATACCGATAAATGAAACCGCTACCGCTGTTGCAGCAGGAGGAACATTCAACGTAAAATTGCCATTCACATCGGTGGCTGTCCCAATACCGGGACTACCCTTCACTACCACAGTAGCGCCAATAACCGCTTCTCCTGTAGCATCTTTCACTGTACCTTTAATTTGTCGTTGCTGTGCCATCAAGGTAAAGCCAAAAGACATCAGCAAGGCTAACAATAATACATACGTTCTCTTTTGTCTCATAATGATTTCATTGTGGTTTTCAAGTTAAATAATATTTGCTTCCTTATTTATAATCCATTATATCCTTTTTGCCCCAGTTTGCTCCGATTTTTTTGTATTAACTTACAGAACTTTCGCGCGAAAACACTCCTTATTTACCACATCTATGCAGTAAATTCATTATTTTACGTATAAACGGCTTGCACCTGAGTAGGCGCAAGCCGCGCATAACATCAAAAATTTATTATTGAACAATCACTTTCTGAACAACGTTGGAATTCGAAGCTTGTGCACGAACAATGTAAAGACCTTTCGGCAATGATACTGTCGATACAGATGTACTTTGTGTGGCTGTCATAACCTCTTTCCCTGTTACATTTAAGATTTCCACATCAGCAGGCTGTGAAATTAAGATTGCACCCGGCACTGAACGGATAGACAAAGTATTCGTTTGTGAAGTAGTAATACCAGTACCAATGTTAGAAAACCAATTGAGAGATGAAATCTTAAAGCCTCCTGTTGTTTCCTTTAACGTAACTGTTGCTGCAGTAGCTTTGAATCTTAAATCAACCCATGACGAATTATTAACAGTCAAAGTGCTTGATGTATTAGCACCCGAAACAGTCCATGTATCTGCTGTAGTTCCTTTTGCTGTGGTATGAATAATGATACTATCATTTACATTTACATTTGATATTACTATTGAAACACCTTTCCCAGCTGTATAAAAAACATTGGGATAAAATTTCAAAAAAGCAGTTTTCGAACTGCCGTTTGTATACTGTACCTCAATATTTGGTAACTGCGTGGCAACATCAAGAGTCATCATAGTGCCAGGAACAGTAACACCATAATCATACACACACAAGGCACTATCTGTAATGGTCGCAGTGTTCAAAGAACCAGCTGCATTAACAGTAATCATACTTGAGGTAATTCCGCCAAAACTATATACCGTTGCGTTAGCAACAACAACTCCAATAAATAGAGCTACAATAAGAGTAAAAACTTTTTTCATGATGATTTGTTTTTGATGTTAAATAATAAGAGAACAAATTAAGTTATTGTTTTTGAGAGATGTTCGAAGGTTCTTTGATTATACATATTCCGCTTCAAAGATAAGAGAAAGTTTTCAAAATTGTTTTCGTGTACGGACACAGAATCATTTATAGAAACCAGTCAACACAAACTCACTGGCAGAGGGATTTACTTGCAAATAACTTATATTCAATATAATATATAATAAAGCAGGCAGGAGAAAGCGAAGAAAAATTCATCCTTAGAGCAAAACATTTAACTTTAAGACATCACACAGCATTCATATTTATATTAAATTTAAATGTCACGCCAATATATTTAACTATAAAATCTCGTATCGTGCTTCCTGCACGACAAAAACAGAAAAGAAAAGAGAATTCTAACCATGATCTTATATTCCTGATTTTCTATGTCTTTCATCTAAAAAAGCAGCATGGGAAAAGAAATCCTTCCTTCTTCCATGCTATCCTTAAATGTTGGCACAAGACAATTAACCCTCAATTGCCTTTTTGTAATGGCGAGTAAATCGTACTGATTTGTTCGTTAGAAATAATCGTATTATTGATACGAACATTATCGAATGTCACATCTGTAGCGCCTTTAATATCGTTCCCATTAGACGTTACGCCACGAAAATCACAATTCTTCAGATGAATGGAACTTACCCGAGAGGCATCCTCCAAGCCATCAACACTTACTCCGTAAGTGCTTTTTTTGCACGATACATTTTCCAAATTCACATTGCGCACCATCGGGATAAATCCACGTTGAGCAGGTTCCGACGGATCGTACTGGAGATCGATCTTCAACACAGCCTCTTGGCATTGACCCACTTTCACGTCTCGGACAAAGACATTTTCAATTAAACCACCCCTGCATGTATTCGATTTTAAACGGATGATGTTACCTAAATCTGGGCTACTCATCACACAATGATCTACATACAAATTCCGGTACCCGCCCGAAATTTCACTACCTACAGAGACTCCCCCGTGGCCGGCTTTCATCTGGCAATCACGCACAATGATATTTTCACTCGGAATATTCCAACGACGTCCATCATTGTTGCGCCCCGATTTAATAGCAATGCAATCATCACCTTCGTTGAACGTACAACCTTGAATCAATACATTTTTGCATGATTCGGGATCGCAGCCATCACCGTTTGGCCCTAAACTTTGAATATTGACGTTACTGACAATAACATCGTTTGACAACAAAGGATGGATAACCCAAAACGGAGAATTCCGCAATTTCACGCTATCAATCAATACCGTGTTGCACTCCATAAAGTTGATCAATTGAGGACGCAGGTAATTGCCGGCTCCCATTTCGCGTTGAACAACAGGCACATTGTCTTCATTCATTTTGATCAATCTCAGACGACCAATCATGTTAGGAGTCGCCACACCTTGCTGGTAGCCTGCATTGCTTTCCTTTTTCCACGCCCACCAGTTTTCTTCAGAAGCCTGTCCATCTATTTTCCCTTGTCCGGTTATAGCTATATTGTTAGCTTTGTGTGCATATATGAGAGGGTGATAATTCATACAATCAGAGCCTTCCCAACGGGTAATTACTGTGGGTAAATATTCAGACGGGTCGGTAGAAAAACGCAATACAGCGCCTTCCACCAAATGAAGATTGACATTGCTCAACAAGGTGATTGGCCCGGTGAGAAAACTCCCTTTCGGAACCAAAACGATACCGCCACCTTTTTTATTACAAGCCACAATGGCTGCATTGATCGCATTTGTGTTTTTAATGCTTGAATTATTCTCCCGCGCGCCAAACTTTACAATACTAAACGTCTTATTAGGGAAGGAAGTGCGTCTAATGCTGTTGGCCAACTGTGTCATATCATCCCAAGGTGAAGCCAACACACCATGCAACGGAATAAGAATAAAAATCAACAGGAAAAAGAAGGAATAACGTTTCATAAATAATTTATTTTGAAATAGTTGATAAAACAGAGCGAATAATTTCCTTAGTACAACAACATGATATTACTTAAAATAATGCTGCTAAAAAACAACATTCATTTCCATCCATAGCAACCCATGAATGGAAATGAATGAAGATGGTTAACACTACACGTTTTGAATTTTAATAGCCGGGGTTTTGAGTAACAGTCACTCCATTCAAAGCAATAGCGCTTTGAGGAATTGGACGGAGAATTTTATAGTTACCATCGTTCCCTTTCATATAGGACGCACTGGTCACATTCGGATTATACAAAGGCACATAAGTAGTCAATCTACCGGTGCGTTTTAAATCCTCCCAACGGTGATATTCGCCTGCAAGTTCACGGGCACGTTCATCTAATACATAATCAATGGTTGCCTGCGATGCAGTAATAGGAGCCGCACCGGCACGGGCACGAACCACATTGATATCATTAGCTGCATCTGTCGGGTCATTAGCGTTGATTTCAGCTTCTGCACGAATCAAATAAGTTTCTGCCAAACGCGCTAAGAAAATATTACGAGTGCTGCTGGTTGTGCTAAAATTAGCGCTCGAACTTGGATCAGAGAATTTTTTGATGCAGGGAAACGATTTATCCAAAGTCGAGTTTTGCCATGTAATTCCACCTGCTCCCGGCCATACAACTACCGCATTTGTCCGATTTGTAGGATCTGCTGCTACCCAAGCATCTACATCTGCTTGTGTCGCTCCGGGTTTTGGGTAATAATACATGACATTCGTTATTGCGGGCGTAGGTTTGAAATAAGAATAAAAAGAGATCTTATTCGATGCCGGTGTTCCTGTCCCGTTCACTTGCTGCATAAAAGTAGCAGCAAAGCGTTTATCATTAGGATCTTGACTTAACAACGTGTACAAACGGGCAGTTGGCTCGAGTATCGTGTTCTCATATGGCATTCCATCGCCGGTTTGACCATCAGAACCACCCAAGTAAGCTCCAAAATAAGATCCTTGTGCGTTGCCACTGGTTGTAGTTGCCAACGAAGCTGCGCTGTACTGAACTGAGAATATCACTTCCGCATTATTATCTTGACCTGGCCAGAATACTCCTTTTTCATAATCAAGCGTTAAACCTTGGTTATTGATGGCGGCAGTGGCATACGAAATAGACTTTGTGAAGTCTGACGCAGATCCGCCTAACGATGCATCATAACCACGCGTCAAATAAACTAATGCTAAGTAATGATTGACAACTCGCTGATTCACTCTACCCGGGGCAGATGTTGCAGGCAAATTTGGCAAAACACTTTCCATTTCAGAGATTATGAACGAATAAACATCCTTAGCCGGCGTACGAGGGTAATCGGAAATCGGTTTATTTAGATAATCCGTAACTAATGCCACATCACCAAACTGTTGAACTAATTGAAAGTAATAAAAAGCTCTTAGAAAACGTACTTCCGCCAAACTTGTGGCACTTTGTCCGGTGCTGTAATGAATGGCATCGTTACATCTTTTAATTGACTTATAAACAGTAGTATAAAAATTGGCAACAACACCATCAGCAGGTGTCAAATTCAAATAATTACCCAATCCGTTATTGGTAGAAGTCAAATTGCCACGACCCACTTCAAAAAGGTCAGTTCCTGCTGAAAACATTTCAACATTACCGTTGATAACACCATTTGTATTTCCACCATACACATCACGTAACGTAGAATAACAAGCATTGATTAATGATTGATAGCCTGCGGCGGAACTGTAGTAAGCATCAGCGGTAGAATTCGATTTGTTTTGCTCTGTAAGAAAATTGGAACAACCGACAAGGGAAAGTGTACAGATTCCCACGATTGCTATTGCTATTGTTCTCATATTCGTAAAATAATTAGTAGGTTAATGATTAAAACTTGAGATTAACGCCCAACTGATAAGTAATGGTACTCGGCCCATTGTCTTTACTCATCGAAGCACCTGCCCACTCAGGATCAAATCCTTTGTATTTCGTAAAAATAAAAGGATTAAGCACATTGCAATACACTCTGAATTGACTTACCCCTAAGATTCTCAATACATTTTTAGGAATTGTGTAACCCAACGTAATATTGCGCACTTTTACGTACGAAGCATTAACCCATGACCCGGGCATATCGTTTGCAGTTTCTTTGGAAGTATGCCAGTAAGCACCATAATTATTTGGCATTGGATATGATTGACTATTGTGTGAAACAGTCGTTGTAGTAAACAATCCATCTGAACCAAGAATCGATGTTCCTGCTGGAACATAATAATTTACATTCAACTTATTTCTACCTCGATCATTAAAGCCGGTAAATTCTTCCATAAAGGGGGAAAAAACAGTCATTCCTTGAGCAATGTAAAGATTCAATGCAAAATCAAATCCCTTATAGGTTGCATTGGTTCCAAAGCCACCTGTCCACGACGGGTCAGAGTGACCTTGAACGCGACGGTCTGTCGGATCAATACCATTTCCATTAAAATCTTTCACCTTAGCTTGGCCTTCAGCAGCAATCACAACACCACTCGAATTGATAACTCGTGGGTCTTTTGCGGCAATAGCGGATTGAATTCCAGCAGCCGTCCAAATTCCATCAAACACATACCCATAAATAGAATTGATATCCTGCCCTACAATCCATTTTTGAGAATTGCTATTGATATAGGTATATCCTGGCGTTGTATTGCCAAATAGGTTTGTAATCTTATTCTTATTGGCTGCAAAGCTAGCATTCACTGACCAAGTAAAATCATTTGTGTTGATCAACGCCGCATTCAACGAAACTTCAACACCACGATTGTTGACTGCTCCTAAGTTTTCTATCATGCTGCCGGCACCTGATTCAAGGGGCAAATTGATACTTTGCAACAATCCGGATGAGAGACGATCATAAACATCGACCGTACCATTAATTCGATTATCCCACACCCCGTAATCAACGCCAAAATCAAGTTCTCTCGTTTTTTCCCATGTAAGAAGTGTACTTGCTGGTGCACCTGTAGCAACCCCTTGTGCAACCGTAGAACCAAAATTATAATAGGTTGGCACACTGGCTAAGGTTTGTGTTTGGTAGGGAGAAATGTTATTATTACCGGTATAACCCAAACTGGCCCGTAATTTCAAGTTAGCCAACCAACTTCTGGTGTTTGCCATAAACGACTCTTCCATGATTCTCCATCCAAGTGCAATCGATGGGAAAGTAGCCCATTGATTTCCTGGTGCCAATTTCGACGAACCATCTGAACGAATCGTCGCTGTTACTAAGTATTTGTTTTTATAGGAATAATTAGCGCGTACAGCAGCCGACAACATCGAAAATCCTTGATAGTTGCTTGAAACTTTGGTTGCTCCCGTACCTGTACTGGTTGCTGCACCAAGATTATACCAATTGAAATCATAGCTATAGCCTGAAGTATTAACAAGATAATCTTCTGTATTACCAGCATAAACACTATACAAGCCCATCACATCCAAAGCATGACCATTGTTAAGCGTAAATTTATAATTTACCTGATTATCCCACGTATAGGTAATGGCTTGATTATTTTCCACATTCGCAATAACCGGTTTGTTATAATTGGCATCTGCTAAACTACTTTCATAAAAACCGGCTCTATACGTAATTAAGCTGGGTGAAAAAGTGGTTTTTACTGTCAGGTTCGTGATCGGGGTATATTGTAAATATACATTTCCCAACGCAGTAATTTGACGATTATCGTTTGAAGTACTCGTCAGGTCAATTAAAGGGTTTACCGATGAGGTAAAACCGCTACCGCCAACAGAATTGGCATAAATATAATTACCATTCGCATCTTTAACGCTTTCAGTGGTTTTCCCGGGTACTACAATAATATTACCGATCAATGTATTGGTTGAGGGAAGATTGCCATTGGTAAAAGGGACAACAATGGGACTCATGCGAAACGCATCGACCATTGAATTATTGCTGCCGGTTTGCAAATCAGAATAAGCAGTGTGCATATTGAATCCAACCGTCCACTGTTTATTAAGTTCGGCATTGAAACTTCCGTTCAAATTATACTGTGTGTAGTCATCGTTTACAAAAATACTTCCCTGATTTTGATACCCTAACCCAACAACATAAGAAACGTTCTTTGTATTTCCCGAAATACCAATATAATGATTTTGTTGCTGACCATTGTGCGTGACCAAATCTGCCCAATTGGTAGATTCGTCGTTCAAATAACGATTCAACAAAAATTGACTACCGCTAAAGGTACCATTAGCGTAGAGCGGCTGACCAGCGGCATTAAGAGTCTGAGATCCTCCCCAAACGCCATTCAAAGCAGTTTTTGAAATAGTTAATCCCCCATCATTATTTTTATCAGGGGTAGCAGTTTGATAAGTAATAGTACGATATTGCATCCATTCTTGTGAATCCATAAATTGAGGCATACGGGCTTTTTGAGTAACGCCGTAATAACCGTCATAGGAAATGTTCACTTTGGATGATTTGTTAAGATTTTCTCCTGATTTAGTTTGAATAATCACAACCCCGTCAGCACCCCGTGATCCATAAATAGCAGTTGAAGAAGCATCTTTCAAAATGTCAATTTTTTGAATGTCCTGCGGATTCAAAAAGTCAATATTGGATGTAACTACGCCATCAACTACATACAAAGGAGTAGTACTTCCTGAGATAGAGTTTTGTCCACGTATAATGACATTGAAATTTGAACCCACTTGTGACGAAGTTTGTTGGATTTGCACACCGGGAACAGCACCTTGCAAAGTACTCAACACAGAGGTTCTCCCTGCATCTGCTACTGTACTGGCATTTACACTGGAAACTGCTCCTGTTAAATCACTCTTTCTCACCGTACCATAACCAATGGCGACAACTTCATTCAAAGCAACTGAATTATCTTGTAACGTGACATTCAAATGATTGCCTGAAATAAGAACATCTTTGGAGGTCATCCCAATAAAAGAAATCGACAACGTTTTTGCCGAAACAGGAACGTTTAAGGTAAAATTACCTTTTACGTCGGTTACTGTACCTATAGTAGTCCCTTTAACCACAACACTGGCACCAATGACCGCTTCTCCTTTTGTATCTGTGACTGTGCCACTTATTGGACGGGTTTGACCCCACGACACACTAACCCACATCATTAAAACCAACACGCTCCACACACGAGTGAGGGTTCTCAATTTGTCTGTCTTCATAATAAAATTAATAAAAGGATTAATACTACAAACTATATACGTAGCCTTTAGGGCTATTTTCTCTCTTCAAAAATAAAACGGCCTCAATTTCGAATCATTTGGCTATCCAATTTGAAAATACAAATACCATTTTTCATAGTGAACCAAACTACAAGCCAGTATTGATGGGTGTTTTTTCAAAACCGTGTCCGAGCACGTGAACGCGACAAATATAATGATATTTTGGAATTAAACCAGTCATTCAAAACTATTTTTCAAAACAACATGATTAAATAATCATAAATGTCTTAATGAGTAGATTTTGCCAATTGACAACACCACATCAGGAAGGGTCCTATAACTTTTGGATCATTATTACGCTGAGGTTCACTAATATAATACGCATAAGAACCATCACGATAATGCTTTCCACCTAAGCCGGCAACAGCACAAGCTCTGGTAATAGTGTAATTCCCATGAGAATCAACAATAACTGCACTGTGAAGAAAACGTTTAAAAGTAGAATGTGAAACAGTCAAATAGTATTTCCCTAAGTAGCCTTTATTGACACCTTTTGCCATTGCGTACATAAACATAGCAGTTGAAGAACTTTCTAAATAATTCCCTTTAGAATGAATGCTATCGGTGACTTGATACCAAAGTCCACTTTTCGGGTCTTGATACTTGAGTAACGTTTTTGCTAAATGAGAAAAAATAGAAATCAGTTTTCCTCGTTGTGGATTATGCGTAGGCACATAATCAAGCACATCGACCAAAGCCATCATATACCACCCCATGCTTCTACTCCAAAAATTAGGCGATTGCCCTGTTATTTTGTTAGCCCAACGTTGCTCATGGCTTTCATCCCATGCGTGATAATAGAGGCCTGTTTTGAGATTATATGTGTGCTTTGCCATCAGTAACAATTGGTGCACAGCATCTGCTATTGCAGCTGTATCGTTCATTTCACTTCCATACTCAGCCAAAAAGGGAGATGCCATGTATGCTCCATCTAACCACATTTGATGAGGATAAATTGCTTTGTGCCAAAATCCTCCATCCGTCGTTCGAGGTTGATGAAGCAATTGATTACGAAAGGTTTGAATGGCTTTGAGATATTTTTCTTCATGAGTTTTGCGATATAGAACAAAAAGAAACTTTCCTCCACTGACACGATCTAAACTGAATTCATTCGGATTATACGTACGCACATGACCAGTAGAATCAATCATAAAGTCAGCAAAATGACTCACATAGTTATAAAAAGATGTGTCGTGAGTTTGAACATATAACTTTAACAACGCTGACCCCATAAGTCCTTGACAATAATCCCATTTTGGAATTCTATTAAAATCAATCATCCATGCCTCCGGATTTCGCTTCATATCCGAATGAGCAACTTTAGTTGCAAGCGTAAGATATTCATTGTTAGCATTTTTAGCCGAGACTAACAAACTACTAAACAATAAAACAGAAAACAGCAACAAATATTTTTGCATACGAAAATAATTTAGTTTTAAATGATAGCATGTACTTCATCCCAACAATCAGGCTTCGCATCATGTCTAAAAACATTGGATATAAAAAAGATTTTAACTACCTGACATTTAAATCATCTGATCAATTTAATAATTCCATTCACTTTGCTCCCCTGAATTTTACAAAGATAATTTCCGCGTGGGAGATCACTACAATCAATGGAGAGGATATTATGGCCAGTTACGGCAGCCACTGTGAATGTTTTTATAGTTCTACCTGTAACATCAAATAACACAACATGCACATTTTCAAAGGAACTTCCTTCAAACTCAATCATTGCTTTATCAACTACTGGATTTGGAAATACTTTAAATACTTTATTTACAGGCAGATTCTTGAGAGGAGTTGCCGGATAATATTCAAAAGCACCTAAATCAGGAGCACTACCAAAGTAAGGCAATCCGACATTTGTGCCTGAATCAGTCAATTTACTGTTAGCTGCTAAGCGAAGACATGCAATCTCAGGCAACGATCCATCTGATTGTCGGGGACTAATCATTTGGGTAGCATCGATGCTTTGAAAATCATTGTCAGAACATGAAAACCCGTTATTCCATGTATTATAGGTCGTTGTGGTTGATTTACAATTAAAGCGATCGGAACTCAAACCGTCAAGAGAAACACTATTCTTCACAATTAGTGTTCCGTAGCTGCTGTTCGTAAAGCCAAAATTTGGACTATTGCAATATGCAGCACAATTATAAATCGTTATTACACCATTATTATTATTCTGATCAAATCCTTTCACTTTATTATTTGCTGAAAGACAATTGGTCAATGTAATGTTATTAGCTGTGTAGTTCCCTCCGGTCTTAAACCCATTCCCATTCCCATAATTTGGGACAATGATTGTTCCATCAGGTTGTTTGAACTTATTTAAATAAGAAGCATCTGTAGCATATCTGGGATGATTTGTCATATCAAATTGAACAGGACCCATACTGTAACACCAGCAATTTTGATCAATTGTGTTGCCTACTTTAGCATAATGATCCCAACCATCATCTGCATTTCTCCATGAACGACACCCTACAAACGTATTTGCACCTGAGATATTAGTATATTGTTTATCTGCAAAACCATCAGCATTTCCCCCATAATTTGGAGATCCGTCGCTATTCACCGATTCGTAATCAAAATTCTCATACGAATCACAATTCTTCACCAAATTATTTGTGCCTGTCTTCAATTGCAAACCCGAATCGCAATTCCACCGAAACACACAATTTTCAATCATATTATAGCTTCCTGACACATACAGACCATTATCTCCAGCCGCTTGAATAATCAATCCTTTGATTTCCGTATAACTTCCAGACAACGAGATTCCTTGATTATTGCTGTTGTAGGCTTGCGTCCGAAAATCAAAAAGTGGCTGTTCTCCCGTATATGCAAGAATATGTATTAAATTGGTTGCTGTCCCGGACTTTGTGATTGAATACCGCACTGAAGAATTATAGGTACCACCCCGCACCCAAAGAGTATCGCCAGCAACTAATTTTCCAATAGCGGTTGCAAACAAATAAGGAGAAGTAATAGTTCCAGTTCCATAACTATTCGCCGTTGGTGACGTATAATAAACAGAAGCGCTTATTTCTTGATGTATCACACAGAAAAAAGCGAGAATAAGAAGGTATTGAGATGTTCTCCGCATATTAAATTCAAGGTTTTAGAGAATAAATCCATGTAAAGCGATTATACACGACACTATTGTTACTTACAATCTGGAATCCAAGGATGAGTTCCCGCAAACACATGTTGAAAGGTTACTTCATCTGCTTGTGATTTACTCAACTGATGACTCCAAGCCACTCGTTCTTGCGTTGCAGCTCCAGTACCTACGTTCTTATATTCTGCAAAGCGAGCGGTTTTTTCGTTTTCAGTATTACGCCAATTATCCCAACCATCTGGTCTAATCTGACTCCCCAAATTACAATTCATATATATCACCGAAGCATAAGGACGCCACGGCCTTCCTAAAAAAACTTTCGTAACAGAGTTTGTTGCAATAAGAGTACAATGGTCTAACACATATCCATATAAATTATTCACAGGTGTTGATGCTGCTGTCACGTATGAATTCTGTTTGCTGCAAATCGTGCATCCTTCAAACCAGGCTGTTGCCGGTCCGAAGATAAAATCGGTCGTGCCTTCTATATAACAATCTTTATAAAATTGTCTGCTATTCTGATTACCAGTGAAAAGTGTATCCTGATTACCCAACAACTTGCAATGTATAATCTCAGCACAGTCTGACTCAACATGCAATGCTACAGCCTGCCCAACTTTTCCCGCACTGTTTTGAAAAGTCAGATTTTCTGCATGAAACCCGTCACCTTGTGCTAGACATGTGTATGTTTTGAATGTCCCCATGTGATTAAGTGACGCATAATCCCCAAAAGTAATGACAGTGCTGTCTTCAGATTCACCTATTAATGTAATGTTTGTCTTCCAGGTTGGGATGACAATCTTCTCATGATAAATACCGTTCTTAATAAAAATAACTGTTCGGTTAGCCTGGTAATCTCGCACAGAATTTATTGCTGCTTGAATGGATGAAAATTGCCCGCTCCCATCCGTTGCAACCACAATATCTATATGTCTATTTTGTGAACAAATAATTTGACTAAAAAAAACCAGCAACAATCCTAAAAGTACTTTCTTGATAATCATAGTGTAAGTGTATTATAAAATGTAATATTCATCAAGATCTCAAAGACAAACTTATGTCGGGTTCGAGCACGGAATCAAATAAAACGACAACTATATTAAGCTCCGCATAGAAAAACCGAAAGGATTAGGAGACAACCATATTGCAGCAACAAAGAATCAATCAACAATATACAAAAACACCAAATCCAAATCCAAACAAAAAACACACTTGTATATTCACATTATGCAAATGTACATGCAAGAAATGAAATTGCACAATATGCAGAGAAAATCATTTCGCAAAAAAACCTAATATATTGTATCCAATGCTTGGCTCTAAAGAAGTCACACGCTTCCACAAGGCACAAAAAAAGGAGTGTTTCTCTCAAGATGAGAGCAACACTCCTTAAAAAGTGGCGGCTACCTACT
>DAIDKM010000050.1 GCA_027450045.1 Paludibacter sp.
GAGAAGGTGCCCGCAAGGACGGAAGAGGTCTAAAGCCAAAGCATTGAGCACGCTCTATTATGTTTTACCTTGTGATGATCAAATCAAATATATTTGAAACTATCAGTAAATAAGCACATTGACTACTTGCGAAAGTTTAGTTAATTACAATAACGCACCATCTATACAATAAAAAAGCCGTCTCAGATGTATATCCGGGACAGCTATTTCCTTTAGACGGCAAAAACGGTCAGGCTTATTTCTTTACATACTTAAAATTCTTTCCCCAGAAGATGGCTTCATCTCCCAGGATTTCTTCAATACGAAGCAGTTGGTTGTATTTAGCGATCCGGTCACTGCGCGAAGCCGAACCTGTTTTAATAAGGCCTGTATTGAGTGCAACGGCTAAATCGGCAATGGTAGAATCTTCCGTTTCGCCCGAGCGATGGCTCATAATGGTCGTCATACCATTCACCTTGGCCAACGTCACCGCATCGATTGTTTCGGAAAGCGTACCGATTTGATTTACCTTGATCAGGATGGAGTTGGCAACCTTTTGATCAATGCCCATTTGGAGGCGTTTTACGTTGGTCACAAAAAGATCGTCACCCACCAATTGCACGTTCTTTCCAATGGCATCAGTCAATAACTTCCAACCCGCCCAGTCATCTTCGGCCATACCATCTTCGATAGAGATAATAGGGTATTTATCTGTCCATGACTTCCAATAATCAACCATTTGCGATGGTGTCAGTTTCTCACCGGAAGATTTATGCAAATGATATACTTTTTCTTCGGGAATGTAATATTCGGAAGATGCAGGATCGAGTGCCAGACAAATATCAATTCCCGGTTTGTAGCCGGCTTTTTCAATGGCAGTAAGAATAACCGTTACTGCTTCTTCGTTCGATTTCAGGTTAGGGGCAAAACCACCTTCATCGCCCACATTGGTTGAATATCCCTGTTTCTTCAACACATCTTTCAGGTGATGAAACACTTCAGAACCCATCCGGAGCGCTTCGCTAAAACGGGAAGCACCAACAGGCATGATCATAAATTCCTGAAAGTCGATGGAATTGTCAGCATGAGAACCACCATTCAGAATATTCATCATCGGAATAGGAAGCGTGTTGGCATTGACGCCTCCCACATAGCGAAACAACGATTGTCCGGTAGCTTTAGCAGCAGCATGAGCAGCAGCCAACGATACGCCAAGGATTGCATTAGCGCCTAATTTCCCTTTATTCTCGGTGCCATCCAAAGCTATCATCGCGTTATCAATGCCACGTTGATCGAGCACTGAAAAACCCTGAAGAGCCGGAGCAATCACGTCGTTCACATTTTTGACTGCTTGCAACACTCCCTTTCCTAAAAACTTTGATTTATCGCCATCACGAAGTTCAACAGCTTCGTGCACACCTGTGGAAGCGCCTGACGGGACAGCTGCCCGCCCAAGAATACCACAATCGGTCGTTACATCAACTTCGATAGTCGGATTGCCACGCGAATCTAAGATTTGTCTGGCATGAATTTGTTTAATCTTTGACATAATAAAATAGTTAGTAAAATGAATCTAACGACTCTTTTCAGAGTTATTTGTCACAAATATACTATTATTTTTTGAGCAAAGCAATATCCAACACTTCTCTGATATCGCTAACGTAGTGAAATTTAAGACCTTTTAAATAGGTTTGCTTGATCTCTTCTATATCTTTTTGATTCTCTACACTCAAGATAATCTCTTTGATATTAGCGCGTTTAGCTGCCAGAATCTTTTCTTTGATACCGCCAACGGGCAACACTTTACCCCGCAATGTCATTTCACCGGTCATTGCCAATGCCTTTTTCACTTTACGCTGTGTAAATGCAGAAGTCAAAGCCGTTACCATCGTAATACCTGCTGATGGTCCGTCCTTTGGAATAGCTCCTTCGGGTACATGGACGTGAACACTCATAGTCTCAAACAACGTTTCATCGATATCCAATTGCGTTGCATGTGATTTAATGTATTCCAATGCCAGAATAGCGGACTCTTTCATCACATTGCCCAGATTACCGGTCAACGTCAACGAGGGCGCTTTCGATTTGCTTAATGAAGTTTCGATAAAAAGAATCTCGCCACCCACAGCCGTCCAGGCTAAGCCGGTTACCACGCCCACGTAATCGTTACCTTCGTATAGATCTTTCGTGAATTGAGGACTGCCTAAATACGTTTTTAGTTCTTCTACAGGAATATCCGAAGTGTAAAGTTCATTAGTCGCTACCTTTTTAGCAATTTGACGCATCACTTTGGCAATCTTACGTTCCAACTCACGCACGCCTGATTCACGTGTATAATTCTCTATGATTGCACGTAATGTCTCTTTCGACATGCTGCACTGTTCTTTGGTCAAACCATGATTTTCGCGTTGCCGTGGCACCAAATGACGCGCTGCTATTTCTATTTTTTCCTCCGTGATATATCCTGAAACATCAATCAGTTCCATACGGTCGAGCAACGGTTGCGAAATGGTTTGCGTGGTGTTGGCCGTGGCAATAAAAAGCACTTTGGAAAGATCGAAATCTATGTCTAAATAATTATCGTGAAACGTCGAGTTTTGTTCAGGATCGAGCACCTCAAGCAAAGCAGATGAAGGATCGCCTTTGAAATCGGAGTTGACTTTATCAATTTCGTCCAACACGATGACGGGATTTGCAGAGCCGGCTTTCTTAATATTTTGAATGATCCGACCCGGCATGGCGCCAATATAGGTACGACGGTGTCCGCGAATTTCAGCCTCATCGTGTAGGCCTCCCAACGAGATACGAATGTATTTCCGATTGAGGGTAGCAGCAATTGATTTGCCTAATGAGGTTTTACCGACACCCGGAGGGCCGTATAAACATAAGATCGGTGATTTCAAATCGCCTTTTAATTTCAGCACGGCCAAATGTTCCAGAATACGTTCTTTCACCTTCTCCAATCCGAAATGATCACGATCGAGCGTACGTTGCGCCCTTTTCAAATCGAAATTGTCTTTGGTATATTCATTCCAGGGCAACTCCAGAATAGTCTCCACATAATTCATTTGAACCGGAAAATCAGGAGCATGAGGATGTGTACGTTCTAATTTACTCAGCTCTTTTTCAAAAAGATCGGACACCTCTTTACTCCATTTTTTTGAAGCTGCTTTTTCACGCATCTCATTGACTTGCTGCTCAGAAGAACCCCCACCCAACTCATCCTGAATGGTTTTCATTTGTTGTTGCAGGAAATATTCGCGTTGCTGTTGATCAATATCTTCACGCGCTTTAGCCTGAATGCTGGCTTTTATCTCCAGCAACTGAGACTCTTTGTTCATGATTTCGAGCAACTGATAACCACGTTCTTCCAGATCATCTATTTCGAGCAGCCGTTGTTTTTCAACAATTTTCAACGCGAAATTACCTGCAATGTAATTGATTAACTGTTCAGGACTATCAATATTACGAATAGCAAAAGAAGTTTCGGGAGGAATTGAACCGGAGTTTTGAATAATTTTCACCGCCAGTTCTTTGATGGCTTCTATCAACGCAATGAAGACACGGTTGTCTTCAGCAGGAACTTCATCTTCAAGCATCTTCACAAAGCCCTGATAATAGGGAGTTGTAGAAGATATCTCCATTAATTGAAAACGTTGCAATCCTTGTAACAAAACGGTTGTCGTGTTATCGGGCATTTCAAGGATACGCACAATGCGGGCAATGGTTCCAACCGGATATAAATCGTTTTGACCCGGATCATCTATTTTTATATCTTTTTGCGAAGCAGCTGCCAACAGTCCGTTGTTCTTATACACTTCACGAATCAATCGCAATGATTTACTCCGACTTACGGCAATGGGAAGTACAACGTTGGGAAACATCACCATGTTACGCAGTGGCAAAATGGGAATTAGCTCATCCTGAGGCAGGTTAATGCTTTCCGATTCACTGCTATCAGCCACAATGGAAAGATAGCCGGAAGACTCGTCGGCTTCATTTCCTAATAAATTATTCAATAGAATATCCATGTCAAAAGGTTAGTTGATATTGTCAATTTGTCAGTTTTTATGTCTGGCAATCATTTCTTGCTTTTATAATAGTCAACAAAAGAAAAGCTACCAATCAAGTGCTTATCCGATTTTAGCTACAAAGTAACGGATAAAATCGGGAATCAGCTACTCGTTAACAATTGCTGTGCCAACCTGATTTCTTCCATCCGGCTGACATCCTGAATTAAGAGTTTCTAATGGGACTTGCTCCGTTAATGAGGAAACGGAATCGTGAAAAAAGTGATCAATATGTTTTGTAGTTTCAAATTTGCGCCTTATCTTTGCACCGCTTTTGAGAAAGACAGACGGCCCATTCGTCTATCGGTTAGGACGCAAGATTTTCATTCTTGAAAGAGGGGTTCGACTCCCCTATGGGCTACCAACGATACATTATTGAAATATCACTATGGCAAACCACAAATCATCTGTAAAGAGAATTCGTCAAACCGCGAAAAAAAGGTTGCACAACCGTTATTATGCTAAAACAGCACGCAACGCCGTAAGAACTTTGCGCGAAATAAAAGAACCAGCCGAAGCAGCAACCATGTTGCCTAAGGTTGCCTCTATTTTAGACAAATTGGCAAAGCGCAACATGATCCACAAAAACAAAGCGAATAATTTAAAATCAAAATTAGCCAAGCACGTCAACAAATTGGCAAAATAATTCGATTTTATCTTATCTTATAAGCAATCTCTTCCGTCGCATTTCGTTGATGGAAGAGATTGTCGTTTTAAATTTGCCCATGTAACGCTCTTTTTATACATTTGTCCCTCTTTTGTGGTTAATGAACGGCAGCCGTACAACGACTCATATCGCACGTAATTACGCCATTGAAAGATGCGCAATCAGCAAAAAGACAGCAACCATAACCAAAAATAGATCATACAATGTTTTCCGGAATTATTGAAGAAGCGGCTGAAGTGGTCGCAATGCAATACGAAAATGGCAATTTGAACATTTCGTTACGATGTTCGTTCACTCAAGAACTCAAAATCGACCAAAGTATTGCACATAATGGTGTTTGCCTAACTGTTATCGACATCAGGGATGATATTTATACCGTCACTGCCGTGCAAGAAACATTAGACAAATCGAACTTAGGCTTGTTGCAAATAGGCAGCAAAGTAAACCTCGAGCGCAGCATGTTGATGAATGGACGTTTGGACGGGCACATTGTGCAGGGGCATGTGGATCAAACAGCCATGTGCACCGATGTTCAATTGGCTGATGGAAGCTGGTACTATTCTTTCAGCTATAAAACAACGTCGCAAATGAAGGCGCAGGGATATGTCACGGTTGAAAAAGGGTCTATTGCCGTGAATGGCGTGAGCCTGACGGTAGTACATTCAAAATTGAATAGCTTCTCAATCGCCATCATTCCTTACACATACGAACACACCAATTTTAATCAACTGACGGTTGGATGCGTCGTTAATCTGGAATTCGACATCATCGGCAAGTACATCAGTCGTTTGATCAGCGAACGCCACTGATTGAATACTGGCTACCCGATTCACTTTCAATTCAAACAACTCCACTTGTTTTACACGCATTGTAACACATTAGCTTGTTTACAACAGCGCCAATATGAACTACATGAAAATACTATTTTCCATCACGTTTTTAGCGATATCGACACTTCTTTCATACACAACAGCGTGTACCAATTTCTTAGTAGGTAAAAATGCCAGCGCAACAGGAGCTACATACATATCGTATAATGCTGACTCTTATTTCCTGTTCGGAGCACTCTATTATCGACCTGCTGCTAATTATCCAAAAGGCACTATGATGGATATTTACGATTGGGACACCGGTAATTATCGGGGACAAATTCCACAGGCTGAACATACCTATTCGGTAGTAGGCAACATGAACCAATATCAGGTCACAATTGCCGAAACCACCTTTGGAGGACGTCCTGAATTGGAAGATTCTACTGCCATACTCGATTATGGAAGTTTAATGTACATCGCATTACAACGTGCACGAACAGCGCGTGAAGCCATTAAAGTGATGACTTCCTTAGTGAATGAATATGGGTATGGCAGCGAAGGTGAATCATTTTCCATTGGTGACCCCGAAGAAGTATGGATTTTGGAAATGATCGGCAAAGGGCCTAAAAACAAAGGCGCTGTATGGGTTGCCGAACGCATTCCCGACGATTGTGTGTCAGCTCATGCAAATCAGGCACGCATCACTACATTCCCACTGGACGATCCCAACAATTGCCTGTTCTCACCCGATGTGATCTCTTTTGCACGCTCAAAAGGCTATTACAACGGCACAAACAAAGACTTCAGTTTCTCCGATACCTATGCTCCGTTAGATTATGTGGCATTGCGCGCTTGCGAAGCCCGCGTATGGTCGTTTTTCAGAAAAATGGACACCACGATGAACAAATACATCACGTACGTGAAAGGAGAAACCAAAGAACGCATGCCATTGTGGATAAAACCATCACACAAAGTAACTCTGCACGAGATGATGCATGATATGCGCGATCGTTTTGAAGGTACAGAATTTGACATTACCAAAGGAGTTGGAGCCGGCCCGTTTGGTTCTCCGTTACGATGCAGCCCATTGACATGGAATTACGACGGGAAAGAATACCTGCACGAACGACCTACCGCCACGTATCAAACCGGATTTACCTTTGTAGCCGAAATGAGACACTGGTTGCCCGATCCTGTTGGGGGCATCCTTTGGTTTGGCGTCGATGATGCCGCTTGCTCGGAATATGTGCCGATGTATTGCGGAATCACCAAAGTACCGGAATGTTTCTCGCCAACCAATGGCAGCTTATTGAAATTTTCATGGACATCAGCCTTTTGGATTTTCAATTGGGTATCGAACATGGCATACAGCAAATACGACTACATGATTCAGGACATTAATAAAGAACAAGCCAAATGGGAAAGTACATTTGCCACCCTGACACCTGCCATTGACAAAACAGCAACCGATTTAATGGCAACCGACTCCACAGCAGCGTGCGCTTATTTGACTGAATTTAGCGATACACAGGCCGAAGCGCTCACAGCAGCATGGAAAAAACTGGGAGAATATTTGTTGGTGAAATACATGGATGGCAACATTAAGATCGAAAAGAATGGTAAGTTTGTGCAGAATGCAGCGGGCATTCCACCTGATATTGAAAGGCCGGGTTACCCTGATGACTTCAAACGTCAGATTATTCAGGCCAATCCCAACAAATTTCGAGTCAAGACTCAGGCAGAGTTAGATAATCGTAAATAAACAGACTAAAAACATGGCAACGCAGCTTGATCCAAAGGCAGGCCCTATTGGCATCTTCGATTCAGGATATGGAGGACTGACCATTTTGAATGCGATTCGAAAGCAATTGCCACAATACGATTACCTTTATTTGGGCGATAATGCTCGTACTCCTTACGGCTCACGTTCGTTCGAAGTAGTCTATCAATACACGTTGGAGTGTGTCAGAAAATTATTCGAACTGGATTGTCAATTAGTCATTTTAGCATGCAATACCGCTTCGGCAAAAGCGCTTCGCACCATTCAGCAGCACGATTTACCACGGATGAATTCCAGTCGGCGTGTTTTGGGAGTTATACGTCCCACGGTAGAAGCCATTGGCAATTTAACCAAGACACGGCATGTGGGATTGGTAGGAACTACCGGAACAATACAATCATTATCCTATCCAATGGAAATCAATAAGCTGTTCTCCGATGTGGTAGTTACCGGCGAAGCATGTCCCATGTGGGTCCCGTTGGTTGAAAATGGAGAACATGACTCTCCAGGCGCTGATTATTTTGTTGAAAAAAATTTGAAACATCTTTTTACCATGGATCCGAAAATAGATACATTAGTATTAGGATGCACTCATTATCCATTGCTATTGAATAAAATACGCAAATATACCCCACCCCACGTTTCATTGATTGTGCAAGGGGCTATTGTGGCTGACAGTCTGACTGACTACTTGCACCGACATCCCGAAATGGAGCAACGATGTACGAAAAAGGGAACCTGTCGTTTTCTGACTACCGAATCGGAAGAGAAATTTGCAACCTCAGCTTCCGTATTTATCAACAAACCGGTGGTGGCAACACACATTGTGGTATAATTTGTGCAACTTTGCAAATTCATTAAGAAACCAATCAAAGTATGCCTGTTAATATTCCTGATCAATTACCGGCAGTTGAACAATTGAAACACGAAAACATCTTCGTGATGGATGCTTCGCGCGCTTCAGCACAAGATATTCGTCCGTTGAAAATTGTGATTCTCAACTTGATGCCTATCAAAATCACTACGGAAACCGATCTGATTCGGTTATTATCAAACACGCCCCTTCAGGTGGAGATTGACTTTTTGAAAATGAAAAGTCACACGTCGAAGAATACACCGATCGAGCACATGATGATGTTTTACAAAACATTCAACTCCATTCGCAACGGGAAATATGATGGTATGATTATCACGGGAGCTCCCGTTGAAATGCTCGATTTTGAAGAAGTGAACTATTGGCAAGAGCTTACAGAAATATTTTCGTGGGCGCGTACGCATGTAACTTCCACGTTTTATATCTGTTGGGCAGCGCAAGCGGGACTGCACTATTTCTATGATATTCCGAAATACACCTTGTCCGGGAAAATGTTCGGAGTGTTTGAACACACGCTGAACGAGCCATTTAACTCGATTTTCAGAGGATTTGACGAAACCTTTTTTGTGCCGCACAGCCGGCATACGGAAATTCGACGCGAAGATATTTTGAATAAGCCGGAGCTAACCCTCATGTCCGAATCGGACGAAGCCGGTGTATATATGGTAATGGCGCGTAACGGACGTGAGTTTTTCATCACAGGTCATGCTGAATATGCACCCAATACGTTGGATCAGGAGTACAAACGCGACGCAGCAAAAGGGCTTCCCATCGAAATACCTCGCCATTATTACCGCGACGATAATCCTAACAATCAACCCTTGGTTCGTTGGAGAGGTCATGCCAACCTTCTGTTTACCAATTGGCTCAACTAT
Organism: Paludibacter sp.; assembly: GCA_027450045.1. Lineage (GTDB taxonomy): Bacteria > Bacteroidota > Bacteroidia > Bacteroidales > Paludibacteraceae > Microbacter. The sequence goes on from DAIDKM010000050.1 coordinate 9,058, forward strand.
TTTGTTTACCAAATGACGCCTTTCAACAGAGAAGACATTCATTGATTTATATAACTGGAAGTTAGGGGAAGTTATTGAAGATGTGAAGTTAAAAAAGAAGAATCTGTAGCCTCATAAATATGGAACAAAAAAGCCTCCATTCCGTCCGAATGAAGGCTTTTTTGTATGAACCATAGTTCAATGAAAGAATAAGCAACTAATTTCTTTATTTTTTCGGAGCCTTTGTAGTTGGCTGTTGTCCTTTAGGAGGCACTTTGTAGCTTCGCCAAATAAGATACAGTCCGATCAGCACAAAAGGAATGCTGAGCCATTGTCCCATATCAAGCGACATGTTTCGTTCAAACGCTTCCTGGGGCGCTTTGAGGAATTCGATAAAAAAGCGGGCAATAAAAATGAGCACGATGGTTAATCCGAAGAAGAAGCCCGAACCAACCTTCGACCGCATCTTTTTATACAAATACATATTCAACGCAAAAATGGACAAGTAGGAAAGCCCTTCGTAGATCTGAGAAGGATGACGTGGCACCTGATCGACACGTTCAAAAATAAATGCCCAAGGCACATCCGTCTTTTTCCCATAAATCTCAGAGTTCATCAAATTGGCCATGCGGATGAAAAAGCCTGCTATCGGCGTTACCACAGCCACTAAGTCGAGGGTAACCCATAAGTTTCGTTTTGTTTGATAGGTAAAAAGCGCCAAAGCCAAAATAAGACCAAGTGCACCACCATGACTTGCCAATCCTTGGTAACCAATAAAATGATAATGACCATCAGGCAATTGTTCAATGGGTAGAATCACTTCCAATGGATGCGATATCAATTGGCTCGGTTCGTAGAATAGGTATTGACCCAAACGGGCGCCGGCGATAATCCCGATTAACCCATACAATGTCAGCTTATCCCATTCTTTTTGAGTAAAGCCTTCCCGTTTGGCCATTTTTTCAAGCAAAAAAAGTGCCAACACAATACCGCCAACAAATAGAATGCCATAATAACGAATGGATATGCCAAACACTTTGACAATCTCAGGATCGACATTCCAATGAATAAATAAATCCATAGGTAGTAATTTTCAATTAAAATGTTATTATTCTTTTTCTGCCCAACACATTATCGATAAAACTGCAATGCTCTTTTTACAATGAAAGGTGGAATTCAACGTTACTTTTTTTCACAAGGTTCAGGATAGTCAATGGTATAATGCAACCCGATGCTCTCCTTTCGCAACATCGCTTGCTTAATGATCAGATACCCCACACTGATGATGTTGCGAAGTTCGCAAATCTCTTTCGACACAATGGATCGATCAAATAAACTTTCGCTTTCGCGGTAGAGAATTTCGAGTCGGGTCATAGCTCGTTGCAAACGAAGGTTGGAGCGAACAATGCCCACATAAGTCGTCATAATTTGCTCTACTTCTTTCACACTTTGTGTAATTAAGACCATCTCCTCCGGCAACGAAGTTCCGGCGTCATCCCAATCGGGCACTTCCACAAACGAGAGTTGGTGTATGCGTTGCACGGCATCTTTGGCCGCAGCATCCGCAAAAACCACCGCTTCAATCAATGAATTCGACGCCAATCGATTTGCGCCATGCAATCCGGTGCGGCTGCATTCTCCAACTGCATACAAACGATCAATGGAAGAATGAGCATTCAGATCGACCTTAATTCCACCGCACAAATAGTGTGCTGCAGGCGCAACGGGAATCATATCCCGCGTAATATCGATGCCAAGGCTCAAACATTTTTGATAAATCATCGGGAAATGTTCTTTTGTCTCTTCGGCATCCTTATGAGTCACATCCAAATAAACACAATCGTCGCCCCGATTCTTCATCTCATTATCAATGGCACGAGCCACCACGTCGCGTGGAGCTAACGCACCGCGAACATCATATTTGTGCATAAACTCTTTGCCGTCACGCGTCCGCAACACAGCGCCATATCCTCGCATGGCTTCCGTTATCAAAAAAGATGGACGTTCACCCGGGTGATACAACGCCGTAGGATGAAACTGTACAAACTCCATATCCGAAATCACACCACGTGCACGATGCACCATCGCGATGCCATCGCCGGTGGCAATAGGTGGATTGGTGGTAGTCTGATATACATTGCCAATGCCTCCGGTAGCCAATAAAGTAACTTTCGCTAAAAAGGTATCAATGCGACGTGTACGATGATCCAACACATAAGCGCCAAAACAGGCAACGTTGGGTGTGTGTCGCGTAACAATTTGTCCTAAATGATGCTGCGTAATGAGGTCGATGGCAAAATGATAATTATAAACATCAATATTCGGGTTTTGCAACACGCTCCTCACTAACGACTCCTGAATTTCACTGCCGGTAGAATCTTTGTGATGTAAAATACGAAACTCGGAATGTCCACCTTCTCGATGTAAATCGAAATGTCCCGAGTCATCTTTATCAAAATCGACGCCCCAATGAATTAGTTCGTCAATTTGAGCAGGCGCTTCGCGTACCACTTTTTCCACAGCAGCTTTGTCGCAAAGAAAATCACCGGCTATCAGCGTGTCTTGAATATGTTTTTCAAAATTATCAGTTGGAAGCATCACCGTAGCAACACCCCCTTGCGCATAGAATGTATTGGCTTCTTCCAATGATGTTTTAGATAGAATAGCCACCTTACCTTTACCGGCTACTTTAAGTGCAAAACTCAGTCCGGCAATACCTCCTCCAATGACCAAAAAATCATATCGATACTGCATTTCTATTCTTATTTATAAAGCTTGTAAACATGCGTCGGGTAACCAAAATGACTCAATAACGCATCCATTACGTACTCTTTATTTTTTACGTAGCAAAGATACTCTTTTTTCAGGACTTGATACAAACACCCCAATTTTCCCTTTTTTGGCAACAATTTGTTCGCAAAACAGCTATCTTTGTTTCGCAAACAGAAAGGAAGATCAACGGTTACGGTATGGCTGCGTCAATGACACGAAATTATGTTGGAATGTACATCCTGACAATTCCATGCTACTCATACTATCAATCTTTCGTCTTATGCCTTAATCCTGCCTCGGCTAAAAAACCTATTACAAGAAAAAATCTTGATATTCAAGTCTTTTTTTGCAAAAATCAAAAAGCACACTTCGCTCAACAATGAATTCTATTTTGAAGATCGTCCATCTGACTATCAAAAAGTATGCAACTCTTGAGACTTACTTTATGTTTCCAACTTATTTTTGCTGTAGATTTAATGATGAAACTCATTCTACTTGCTCGTTACAGCAAGAAAATGAAACAAATCAATAAGCCGACAAACGTATCCCATCAACCAAACCACGTATGAACTCAAAAATAATTATTTATCAATTGCTGCCACGCCTTTTTGGCAACACAAAAACGACAGTGATCCCTCACGGTGGAATAGAAACCAATGGATGTGGTAAATTTCAAGACATTACAAAGCAAGCACTACAAGAAATTAAGAAATTAGGCATAACACATATGTGGTTTACCGGCATCCTTGAACATGCCACCCAAACGGATTACTCCACTTACGGCATTGCCAAAGATCATTCAGCGGTTGTCAAAGGAAAAGCCGGTTCCCCTTACGCCATAAAAGATTATTACGATGTCGATCCCGACTTAGCCGTCGATGTAGCCCGTCGGATGGAAGAATTTGAAGCCTTGATAGCTCGTACACACCAACAGGGACTCAAAGCACTGATTGATTTTGTGCCCAATCATGTAGCGCGGCAATATCATTCGGATGCAAAACCGGTTGAAACATCTGATCTGGGCGAACACGACAAATTGCAACAGGCTTTCGATCCTCAAAACAATTTCTACTATCTGCCCAAAAAGCAGTTTGCCGGACAGTTCGATTTAAAAGGAAACGAAGAAACACCTTACGTGGAGTTTCCGGCAAAAGCAACCGGCAACGATCAGTTTACACCGCGACCCACCATCAACGACTGGTACGAAACCATCAAGCTCAACTATGGCGTTGATTATGTAAATGGCCATACACAACACTTTGACCCGATCCCCGATACATGGCTTAAAATGCGGGACATCTTATTGTTTTGGGCAAACAAAGGCATTGATGGATTTCGATGTGATATGGCCGAAATGGTGCCGGTAGAATTCTGGGGATGGGCAATTCCGCAAATAAAAGCAGCTTTCCCCGACGTGCTGTTTATTGCCGAGATTTATAATCCTGCTGCCTATCGTCATTTTCTGGAGATAGGAAAATTTGATTTTCTCTATGATAAAGTAGGCATGTACGACACACTGCGCGCCATTATTACCGATTATGAGTCAGCGCGTGCCATCAGTGTAGCATGGCAAAAAGTAAGCGATATTCTGCCACGCATGCTTTTCTTTCTGGAAAATCACGACGAACAACGCATTGCATCATCCTTTTTTGCCAACGACCCACAGCAGGCTATACCTGGAATGATTGTGGCAGCTACCATCAGCACATCGCCGGTGATGATCTACTTCGGACAAGAATTAGGAGAAAAAGCTGCCGATGCCGAAGGGTTTAGCGGTGAAGATGGACGAACAACCATTTTTGATTATTGGCGTATTGACACCATTCGTCGTTGGTACAATAAAGGGAAATGCAATGAGACACTTCTCACCGATGAAGAGCAACAACTTCGGGCATTTTATCAACGATTATTAAACCTTTCCTTACAAGAAAAAACTCTTGCTGAAGGTGAAATGTTTGACTTGATGTATGTCAACTATGACAATCCTCATTTTAATGCAGACAAACAGTTTGCCTATTTACGCAAAGCAAATGACTCTCTTTTACTGATCTGTGTCAATTTTGATGCCATCTGTGAAGATATTGAGGTGAATATTCCGCAACATGCCTTCACCTATTTGCAATTGTCCGACGATAAAGAAGTATCGGCCATCGACTTATTGACAGACCAAGCAGAACCCACACAACTGTTTAGTTCACATCAACCATTTCGGATACATCTTAAAGCCAACAGTGGAAAGATTCTCAAGCTGCGTGAGGAACTGCAAGGCAACAGACAATAGGGAACTACTATGTCATTTGTCAACTGTCCATTATTAATTGTCCATTGTTCCCAGCAGCTCCATAATTTCTTCCTGATTTAGCTTTGACATCGGATTATTCGAAGTGATGAATATGTCTGCCAACTTCGATTTGGCTTCTTGCAGGTTACGTATCTTTTCTTCAATGGTTTCGGATGAGATAAAACGCGAAACCATCACTTTTTTATCCTGTCCAATGCGATGTGCACGACTGATTGCCTGCCATTCGCTTGCAGGATTCCACCAGGGGTCGATGAGAAACACATAATCGGCGGCAGTAAGGTTCAAGCCGACCCCACCGGCTTTCAACGAGATGAAAAAGCAATGAACATCGGGGTCCGTCATGAATTTATTGATTTCAGCTTCCCTGTTTGCAGCCGCCGTAGCGCCAGTCAACCAGGCATATTTCCATTGCTGACGATCGAAATGATTGGCCAATATCCGCAAATGCTTCACGAAAGATGAAAACACCAACACTTTATGGTTCTCGGCTTTTAAAGTCTCAAAACGCATGACAATTTGTTCAAACTTACCGGAATCGCCATCATAAGACGCATCCATAAGTATTGGATGATTTGCCAACAAACGCAAACGAGTCAATCCTTGCAGCGCCGTTAAAGCCATTCTTCTGGGTTGCAATATCATTTCACTTTCCAACAAACTATTGCGCAACCTGTTCTTTTCAATATTATAACGGGTATGTTGATCTTCGCTCATATCGCAATAGACAGTTTCGTCGGACAAAGCAGGCAATTCAGGAGCAACCTCTTCTTTCGTTCGTCGCAGGATAAACGGTTGAATCATGTGCAATAAAGCCTCTTCTTTTTCTTTATTATTCTTGTTAATGGGATTGATATAGGCATTCCGAAACGAAGAATAACTTCCCAACAACCCTTCGTTGACAATATTAAGTTGTGTCCATAAATCGCCCAGCGAATTTTCAATCGGCGTTCCGGTTAAGACTACCTTATATTGAGCATCAATTTGCTTCACCGCTTTGTAGGACAATGAATCCGGATTCTTGACAAACTGACTTTCATCTAAAATGAAATGATGAAAAGTGCACGATTGCAAAAAATCAATGTCAACACGAAGCGTACCATACGTTGTAAGAACTACATCGTAAAAGCGAAATACTTTGTTGATGTCGGGCGTCTTCAAACGTTTGGCGCCGGCATACACATAGACTTTCAACTTGGGTGCAAACCGTTTTAACTCATTTTGCCAGTTATGAATCAAAGAGGTAGGCATCGCAATGAGCGAAGTAGCTTTTGTATTGTCCTCAGAGAACATGGACAATTGAACGATATCGTCCGTGGTATGAGGTATTTTGTCTGCAAAAGGAAAAGCGCCTGCGTCCGAAGAGGTCAATTTAGAATGCAAAGCAGCAATATATTGCAATAAAGCAATGGTTTGTATCGTTTTTCCCAATCCCATGTCGTCGGCTAAGCAACCTCCGAAATGATTTTCGAAAAGGTGAACCAACCACGAAAAGCCATCCCGTTGATAATGACGCAACGTGGCCTGAAGCTGTTGAGGAACGTCGGGAATTCCATTTGAAACAGGCAATAACTCCGTTTTTTTATCGATTAAGGAATCGATTAAACGATAGTGGTATTTCTTTAACCGAACATGGGTATCCGATTTATGACTGAAGAGCATCAATTCATAATAACGTGAAAACCAATCCTGCGGAAGGATTGCAACCGAACCATCAGGTAAAACATACTCGTGAATATCGTTGAGAATATGGTGCCGAAACCGAATGAACGGGATGCGAAACTCACCAAAAAGCGCTTCAACTTTCATGTCGAACCAGTCTTGCTTCGTTTCCATCTCGGAAGTACGAATTGACATTTCACCCAAGAAATAGGTTTTGTCGGGAAGATTTTGCGAAAACTCAAAATGTTTCAAAAGATCAGCATGGTCACGAAGCCATTCAACCATCAGTACCATCTTATCAGAAGATGCATCTTCCGAAACGCTCTTTATCAGGAAATGATTGACGCCCGATCTCTCCAATCCATTCGTCAATAATAAATCAATCAATGATTTCTCCCATGTTTTGTCAGGATAAAACCACGATAAACCGATTTGTCCATCGCGTTCTTCATCGAACACAATCTTTCGGTCGGGAGCATCTATCGGATAATGGTTATCCCCATAGCTGAAGTTGAGAAACAATGCAGGCGCCATGTTCCAATCGCTTTCCAACAAAAGAATGGCTTGTTTTTCAGGATTGATATGTTGAATATCAATTCCCTCTGCATTCACTTCGTATTTTTCCAAACAACTTCGGACAAACTTTTTAATATATGTCTTTTCGGATGAAGCCGGTACATCAATCTGTTTCTTGGTGAAAAAAGGAAGTAACTTTTTAATATCAATGTCATTGAAAACGTACAGTTTTCGATTGAGAACCAGCATGGCAGGCGCACTGCAAAGCACAAAATAGGAGGTGGAATGCAAATCAATTTCTTCGTCCTGACATCTCAAACGAATCAAATAATGCAAACCCGTTTCATGATCCTTTTTGAAATGAAACACGGCCTGCGACAAAGCGCCCGACACCGTCACTCTGTTCGTATCGTACAAACCACGTGTTCTCACGCCATCCCGAATGTATAAGGGAAGTTGCGTATCAATCAACAAGGCAATGATTTTACGGTGAACGTTCTCAATGTAAGGGCGAATGTATTTTTCAATGCGTTCGGGAGTAACTGTTTTATGAAAGTCAGCGACAGTTTTCTCTTTTGAAAAGATTTTCATCAGCGCTTTATCAGAAATCTTTTCAGCTAATTTGACAAGGCTTTTGGATGAATCATTTAAATGTGGGAAAAATGAAGAAGTTTGTCCGACAATTTCAAGAATTGACAAAGCGCCCGACATCTCCTCCCGAACCAAAACAGGTTGAAGCATATCTCCCCAATGAGCATGTTTTGTGAGTGTAATAACTAATTTTTCAACCATATAGAAAACAACAAAATGGCATTAAGCAAGGTTTACACAGTTGGTTTGTTGATTCATTCTTACTCACATCCCATTGAAATAGACGCAAAACAAAATTCCATGCAAAGATACATGATACCTACGTTGCAAAAAGAATAAATTTGTTTTGAGCATACGTTTTTCTCTCCTTGAAGGACATAAGATTACAAGAAAAGATGTATTTTTGTGAAAGAATGCAGTAACGCATAAATAGAAATTTACTGCCCATATCAAGCACATTGCTGTGTTTAAATTTATTGACTTAATAGAAAAACAAACATGGAACTTAGCACTAAAAACACAAAGAATGAGATTCTTGCGGCTTACGATGAGTTGCTGCAAAAAGTTCAGGAATCGAAAACGGAAGAACCCAAAAAACTTCAGGAGAAACAAAAACAAGAAACCATTGTGAAACATGCCGAAGGGCTTACTTACGAAAACATTGTGAAAAACTTATCGAACTTAAAAATTGAACTCTCTGCATCGCTCGACAAGCTGGGTGAGCAATTGGTGACTGAGTTTAAGAAATTTGAAGAGCTGCAACAAGCCATTCAATTAGAAAAGAAGTCTTTGGATGATCTTTATCAACTTTCAGCCAATGCCGATTCACTATCGGTCATGCTATTGGCACAAAAAGAGAAGAAGGCTCAGTTTGAAGAGGAGATAGCTGCAAAACGCGCCAAGTTTGAAGATGAAATGATGCAAACGCAGCTTCAATGGAAAAAACTGCAAGAGGAAACCCTGACCAAACAAAAAGAGGAAGCCGAAGCAATTAAAAAAGCCAAGCAACGCGAAGAAGAAGATTATCAGTACACATTGAAACTGACACGCAAAAAAGAAGCCGACCTTTACGAAGAAAAGAAATCGAAACTTGAAAAAGAGTTGGCAGAGAAAAAGGCTTTGTTTGAAAAAGAGTTTGCCGACCGGGAAGCTAAAATCAACAATGCCGAAACCGAATTAGCTGAATTGAAAGCCAAAAGCCAGGCATTCCCTACCGAGATGGAAAAGGCTGTGGCCGCTGCCGTGAAAAGCGCTACGGAAAAACTGCAAGCCGAATTTCGTTTTGAGAAAGAATTGAATGCCAAACACGTGGAAGGAGAAATGAAACTCAGGGAACAAACCATTCAGACACTTCAAGCAAAGATTGTGGATATGGAGGCTTCCATGAAAGAGCTTTCGCAAAAAACAGTGACCGCAGAAGCCAGTGTGAAAGATATTGCCATCAAAGCCATAGAAAGCTCCGCAAAACTTCAACTTGTTGAGAAATCGAAAGAAGCATGAGAAAAGATTGAAGGATTGAGAGATTGAGGGATTTAAAAAATCCTATAATATAAACCCTTAACTGTTTTGGCGGTTGAGGGTTTTTTAATGCCTCTGAGCAAAAATAAGTTCTTTCATAGAATATCATAGCGCCATACAGGAACAATCTTCTTAAGAAAGGATCGTCAAATGTGATCTGTCACAATCAACAAAAACAGCGTAAAAGTAACCATTGCATTGAACATAATATGTAAAACAGAAGAATGGTTCACAACAAACAAATTTTTCTACAAAAATAGTTTTGTCAATACAAAAATAACTTTTACCTTTGAGGAATTGGGAGTAATTGAATAACAGATTAACTGAATAACAGAGTAATTGAGTAATTAGTCATTTACTAATAATATCAACTTATGGAAAATTTTGAATTTAGGGATCAACTTAAAAACAGGACGAAAAATTTAGCATTGAGAATCATTCGATTATATCAGGCTTTGCCTAAAAACACGGAAAGCCAGGTAATCGGAAAACAATTATTACGTTCAGGAACATCGATTGCAGCCAATTATCGAGCTGCTTGAAGAGGCCGATCGAATGCAGAGTTTCACAGTAAACTAAGCATTATTGTAAAAGAAACCGATGAGAGCTTATTTTGAATGGGACTGTTTCAAGAAGCAAACATGATAAAACCTGAATTATTGAAGGATTTGTATCAAGGAACCGAAAACATATTGAAAATCATAGTAACTGCACGCAATAACTCAATTATTCAATTACTTAAAATGTATATCATTCTTGTTTATGATGTTGGAGAAAAGCGAGTCGGCAAAATGTTGAAACTGTGCCGGAAATACCTCAACTGGATACAAAATTCGGTTTTTGAAGGCGAGATAACAGAAGTAAAACTACATGAGTTGCAAATAAAAGCAAGCGATATTATGGATATGGAAGTTGACAGTCTGATTATTTTCAAAAGCAGAAACGAAAAATGGCTTGACAAGGAAGTGATTGGAAAAGAACGTAGTACAGTCGACACATTTCTATAATAGGTTGTCGAAGCAGCATCAAAACAAGTAAAACACAGGTGAAAGAAGCGAAGGAATAATTCCAAAAGATCTTTGAAATATTGAACAACAATTCATTACATCATATTGTCGATAGTCCGGTAAAAAGATAGGATTGGACATCGACAACCCAGACACAAAAATAAGCGATAGAAAGCATGCCGGAAATGCCCTGAAATCGCTTATATTTGTGCTCGATTTAACGGATCACAATCAGACCATATTGGAATTGAAACGTGGGTATTGTAGTTGTTGTACCGTTTGCGTTTTTAATCACAATCAGACCATATTGGAATTGAAACCTCTGTCACCTTGCGTTCATCCGTAGGGTCCCGTTATCACAATCAGACCAT
>DAIDKM010000051.1 GCA_027450045.1 Paludibacter sp.
TTCCCGCAAGGAATCACGATTTCTCCCGAAGAATTGATTCAGGGCGCCATACCGGGGTTACAAGTCACAGCAAACAGTGGTAGCCCTGGAAGTGAGTTCACCATTATAAATCGGGGAATCGGTACTTTATCGGGTTATACTTCACCGTTAATTATCATCGATGGAATATTGCAATTCGATAATCAGATTCCTTTAAATCCTGCCGATATAGCAAGTATCGTCATGGTCAAGGATGCTTCGGCCATGGCAACCTTTGGGTATCTTGCCGGAAACGGAGCATTGATTATTACTACAAAACAAGGCGGAGGCAAGTTGCACATACAGTATTCGGGCAACATTTCCATTTCAGAAATAACCAAAAAAGCCGATATGCTTTCCGCTTCTGAATTCCGCACGTTAATCAATCAGCAATATGCCGGAAACAGTTCTATAACAGGGCTATTAGGCAATGCCAATACCGATTGGCAAAACGAAATATATCAACCCGCTTTCGGGCAAGATCATCATCTGAGCGCGTCAGGTTCCTGTAAATGGTTGCCTTATCGCTTTTCGATCGGACAAACCAATCAACAGGGGATTTTGAAAACCGATCAATATGACCGAACGACTGCTACGCTGTCGCTTACTCCATCGTTTTTCAATAACCATCTGAAGGTTGCATTCAATTCTTTTGTTTCGTTCCATAACAATGGTATTGCCAATACAAATGCTATTGTAAACGCTCTTTCATTCGATCCGACGCAACCGGTAATGAATGGAAGTTCTTATGGAGGCTATTTTACGTGGGAGGGATTTAACAATGCACCACTACTTATGGCAACATACAATCCCATGGCTTTGTTGAATCAAGTGCATCAGACAGAAAATCTCAAACGCATTGAAGGGAATCTTAGCGTGGATTATTCCTTGCCATTTCTTCCTGATTTACATGTGGCAGGTAATTACGCATACGATTATTCCGGCATGAATTATCATGAAACGAACGATCCGAATGCTGTTTGGTACCAACAGTACGCTCCAACCGTTATATCAAACGAAACTGACAGACGCCAACAGTACAACATTCATGTGAATTATGCCGCGAAAATAAAAGCAATCGGAGCAAAACTGAATGCGGTAGTCGGGTATTCAAGCATTATTGCTAAATCAACCGGTGACTATTCCCTGAATACCTATCCGGCGGATCCAAGTAGCGTTGCCTCTACATATCAATTGAACAGTCAGGATGAACACATGGCATTAATGGGTGGCTTTGATGTGACATTGAAGGATAAATATTCACTTTCGGCTAATGTGCAAAAATACTATGATAGTCAATTTGCAATAGATATAAAACCGGATATGACTACTTCAGAACTTCTTGCATGGGATATTAAAAAAGAGTCATTTTTGCAACATACCGACTGGCTCAACGATTTGAATTTACATGTGAACTACAGTAATGTCGGGAATATTAATCCTTTGTACTCTTCAACTCTTTATGCGACAAACAACCAAGCGGCCCCTATTGTATTCGGTTCCAATAATTTGACAAGGCCGTATCAATATAATATGACATTGAAACGGGAAGCCGTCACCACCTGTAGCGCAGGTATAGGTTTTGGCATCTTAAACCAACGTTTGACGGGAACATTCAATCTGTATCAGCGTAACACGAATAATCTGATCGCGCTTGTTCCTTTTGCTGCAGGTACTAATATGGTTTCTAACTTATACGTCAATGATGGGCAGCTTGTCAACAAAGGAATTGAATTGCAATTGAGCGGGAAACCCGTTGTTACAAAAGACTTGAAGTGGACAATCAATTATTCGTTCAGTTACAATCAAAACAGGCGTATAGATTCAAACTACCCATTCGGAATGCTGTATGGTAACATTATCGGCGGCACAGGCAATTCTATTTTAATCATCCAAAACAAGTATCCCGTTGGCTCATTTTATGCTTTACGGCAAATTTATGATTCGAATAGAAATCCACTTGAAGGTCTATATGCCACAAATAGTCAGGGAAACTATTTTATCGAACATCAAATATATCCAACCATCTTAATGGGTTTTTCTTCTGCGTTGAGGTATAAAAAATGGTTTTTCAATTGTTCCTTACATGCCAATATCGGAAATTATGTCTATAACGGAGTGGATGCAGCCTGGGGTGGCCTTCGCTATACTTATATCAACACCGGATTTCTCGAAAACGTATCACAAAATGCATTGACAACTAAGTTTCAAAACGTTCAACCTTTATCCGACTACTACATTCAAAATGCATCCTTTCTGCGCATGGATAATATTTCGGCAGGTTACACCTTCGATAAACTATTGGATACGAATTTAAGAGCCAAATTGTTTATCGCGGTACAAAATGCCTTTATTATTACCGGTTACAAAGGGCAAGACCCTGAACAGGCAACAGGAATCGATCAGGCCAATTATCCAAGATCAAGAACCTTCACATTAGGGCTTTCGGTCGATTTGTAAATCTCAATAGTATCCTTTAGTGATAGTGAAGCCGTCACGTACGAACTTTAACCCATGGTTATCGTGATGGCTTTGTGCATTGAGACAACAATTGCAACAAAATAGTACCTTTGTGCCGTTACAAGTGAAATTGCACATCTACGCACATCAATCAACAAAACGTTATGAACACGACAAAGGGTATAAATAAGTGGCATTTGCTTTTAGCTTTGGGGGTTTTGCTGACATTAGGAAATGTTTCCGTATCAGCTCAACAAAAAACGCCCGTAGCATCGGATTTAGGAAATGGTCAACGATCAAAAGTCCTTTTTGATGAGAACTGGTTGTTTCAAAAAGGAGATGTACAGGGCGCCGATGCCATTGGTTTTAAGGATGCAGCATGGCGTAAACTGAATTTGCCTCACGACTGGAGCATTGAAGGGAAATTCGATAAAAACAACCCGGGTGGGGGAGATGTTGCTTATTTACCTACAGGAATTGGTTGGTATCGCAAACATTTTTACGTGCCTGCCGCGATGCTGAAACATGAAATCAAGATTTTGTTTGATGGAATCTACATGAATAGTGATGTCTGGATCAACGGCCATTTTCTTGGACATCATCCTTCCGGTTATACGCCTGTTTATTATGATTTAAAACCTTATCTGAAAAAAGGAGATAATCTTATTGCCGTTCGTGTCGATAATTCGTTACAACCCAATACACGGTGGTACACCGGTTCGGGCATTTACCGCAATGTTTGGCTGATTATTAATGGACAACTTCATGTTGCTTATCAGGGAGTGTATGTTACCACGCCTGTTGCCACAGCCGACTCGGGTGTGGTAAAGATTGCCACCACCATTCGCAATGACTTCAAAAATGAACAGCAGGGTTCGCTTGTCTCTGTTTTAATGGATAAAAGCGGGAATGAAATAGCAAGAACTGCAAAACCTTTTGTCGTGCGTGCAACATCGGATACCACCGTTGAGGAGCAAATGTCAGTCAGGAATCCGAAACGCTGGTCATTGGAATCACCCTATTTATACACGTTGAAAACCATTGTTCTGCACGAAAAGAAAACCATCGACATGGAAAGCAGGCATATTGGCATTCGGGAAATACGATACGACACGGATAAAGGCTTTTTCCTCAATGGCGTTCATGTGAAGATGAAAGGTGTCTGTTTACATGAAAATGGAGGTGTAGTAGGCTCGGCTGTGCCAATAGGTGTATGGCAACGCAGATTAAAGATATTGAAAAGCATGGGAGTTAATGCCATCCGCGCCGCACATAATCCTCCGGCGCCCGAATTCTTAGATTTATGCGATAAAATGGGAATCATGGTCATGGATGAGGCGTTTGACGCATGGACGGAAGGGAAAAGAGACTACGATTATCATCTCTATTTCGACAAATGGTATAAGAAAGACTTATCGGCAATGCTGCTGCGCGATCGGAATCACCCGTCCATTGTACTGTGGAGTGTTGGGAATGAAATACCGAATCAATCGGAACCGGAAGGTGCCGTGATTCTCAAGAAATTGGTTGCTATTTGCCACCACTTGGATGCGACGCGACCGGTGACAAGCGCTTGCGATAAAATTGCCGATGATCAGCATCCTACAACGCTTCAATTTGCTAAAGAGTTGGATATTGTCGGGTATAATTATGTGGATCGTTGGCACCAAAACAGAGAACTGTTTTATGGACCTGATAAGATGAAATTCCCCGATCGAAAAATGATTGGCACGGAAGATGTAAGCATTTATGGAATGCGGGAAAATTATTCGTTGGGAAACGATTCGACGAAGGTAAATCCCGATTACAACTTCAACATGATCCGTTCGGAGCAGCTCTGGAAATTTATTGCAACACATGACTATGTTATCGGAGATTTTATCTGGACGGGCATCGATTATTCGGGAGAATCATTTTGGCCGGCAACGGAAGCGGCAAGCGGAGCATTGGATATTTGCGGTTTCAAAAAGGATGCATACTATTTCTACAAAAGTCAATGGAGTGACCAACCTGTCTTGCATTTGTTTCCGTATTGGAACTGGCCATCAAAGGTAGAAGGGCAAGTTATTCCCGTTTTAGCTTATACCAACTGCGATACGGTCGATCTTTATTTGAATGGTAAATTCTATGGAGAAAAACGATTGGAATTTCCCCGTCAGGGAACTTCAGGCGGTTGGAATCATTATGACAAACCCCGTGTGATGCCGACAACAGCCGACTTACATCTGCAATGGGATGTTCCGTATGAACCCGGAGAACTCGTTGCCGTGGGCAAAAGGGATGGAAAAACCTATACGGATACGTTGCGTACAGTCGGTAAAGCGGTTGCTATCCGGTTGAAGATGGATCGCGACACCCTTACAGCCAATAATCAGGATGTTGTGAATATGCGATGCGAAATTATCGATAAAGATGGTCATGTGAATCCGTTGGCCGATAATCTGATTCATTTTACAGTCAAAGGGCAGGGAAAATTAATCGGTGTAGGTAGCGGGAATCCTATTGATCATGAATCGCATAAAGGATCGATGCACAAAGCATTTCACGGGTTGTGTCTGGCTGTTATTCAGGCAACGAAACAACGGGGCGATATAACGGTCGAAGTCACCTCGGAAGGCCTGAAACCAGCCGAAGTAACCATCAAAACCCTTCCGAATACTCATACAGATTTCGACGCAACTGTTTTTGCCCCAAGAAAATGATCCTGATGTTTCGTTTTTTCGTTAGAGATAAGGCAATCCTTGTCTCTAACGAAATCAGACATAAATTTCCTGTAATCCATTTCCTGTTGATTGCCACGCGGTTTCAGTATGAGGTCTATTCTATCCTGTTTACCCATAAATCTGATTACACATCCCGTATAACAAGAAAAAAACAGTGTCAGAATAAGAAAAAGAGCATATTTTGAAGAAAAAGAGATGAAATCAGAGAAAAAATGTTGTTTGAATAAGAAAAAGAGCTGATATGAAAGGAAAAGAGCTTGTTTTGAAGAAAAAGTCCTATCGCCACAAGAAAAAGAACTGAGATTAGAGAAAAAGTGGTATGTGAACAAGGGAAAGAGCTGATATGAAAGAAAAAGTCATGTTTGAATAGGAAAAAGAGCTTATTTTGAAGAAAAAGTCCTGTCAGAGCAAGAAAAAGACTATCGGAAGAACAAAAAATAGGGGATCTGTGCAATAAACTGTGCCAAACGGATAATCTGTAACGATATGAACAGTACAATGTCCATTATATTATCCCTACACTGAATTCTACCGAATATTGAATTGATAAGTTATTTGCAGTAAATCAAAAATACTCACTTTGTATCTTCTAAATATCAACAAACTACCATCTGCTATCTACAAACTACTGGTTTCATTCTTCCATAAAAATATCTTTTCATCAAAGAGACAACTACATAGAAATGTAAGTACCTTTGCAGCTTCAAAAACGTCAATTATTCTTCATCAGGTGCACAACAAGAAATGCGACATAGCGTAAAGAAACATAGTTGTTTACCAAAAAACAAACGTATCTCGTTTACTACCTTGTGCCACGACCATTTCCTTATTTCTCTACCATCATAAATCTCTTTTAAAGAAGACTCACATGGCAGGAATCCTTATTTTATTGTTTTTCTATCTTGCAGGCAACGCATTGGCCGTTCTGATCGGTAATTTTATTCCCGGTAGCGTTTTAGGCATGTTATTGCTGTTTGTTGCCTTAGTATTGAAGATTGTCAAACCTGTGCAGGTGCGTGGTGCTGCGATTTTTCTTCTCGACAACATGATGTTATTCTTTATTCCGGTAGGAGTAGGATTGATCACCTCGTATGCATTGATTGGAAAATACATTGCAGCTATTGTTGTGGCTTCGGCCATAAGTACTATTCTGGTGATTGCCGTGGTAGGATGGTTGACACAAAAATTAGAAAAGAGACAGTCATGATAGCACTATTGCATAGTCAACTTTTTCTTCTCACCTTTACAATAGGAATTTACGCAGGCGCTGTGTGGTTGTACAAACGCACAAAATGGATGTTGCTGCATCCGCTTTTGACATCAATTGTGGTGCTGATCGTTAGTATTAAAAGTTTCGGAGTCAGTTATGAAGAGTTTTCAGCAGCTACTTCCATCATCAATTTTATGTTGGGTGTATCGGTAGTTGCATTGGGATTTTTACTTTACGAACAACTCATTCATATCCGAGGCAATGTAAAGATTATGCTCACTTCCATCATTGTCGGTGCAACAGTAGGCATTGGCAGCGTTATATTGATAGCAAAATGGATGGGCGCTAATTTTCAGATCATCGCATCGTTAGAGCCAAAATCGGTAACTACTCCCATCGCTATCACCGTTGCTGCACATGCAGGCGGTATTCCGTCGTTAACATCCGTCGTGGTAATTGTTGTCGGTATTTTTGGTGGTATAGTTGGCCCTTTAATTCTTAGAATGTTAGGCATTGAAAGCAAAATAGCCAAAGGATTGGCGCTCGGATCGGCAGCTCATGCCGTCGGAACAGCCCGCGCCATGGAATTAGGCGCTGTGGAAGGCGCAGTCAGTGGTTTAGCAATCGGATTGATGGGAGTAACCACTGCACTGCTGGTTCCTATCATCAATTTTATACTTCACTTTATCGGCTAAGTGAATCAATGGAAAGAAAGAGATTAACCTTATGAAGAAAATAGACGCTACATTAAAAACAGTAACATTGGTTGGCACAGCGTATCCATATCGCGGCGGATTGGCATCGTTTAACGAGATGCTGGTACGCACTTTTGCACGCAACGGGAAAAAAGCAAAGATTGAAACCTTTACAGTACAATATCCCTCGTTATTGTTTCCCGGGAAAACACAATATTCCGCATCGCCAAAACCAAATGATTTGACGATTGAACGTTCCGTTAACTCGGTGAACCCGTTCAACTGGTTTAAAGTCGGGAATCGCTTACGCAAAGAACGTCCTGATTTGCTTATTGTGCGCTATTGGACTCCTTTTATGGCGCCATGTCTGGGCACACTATGTTATATCGTCAAACGAAACCGACATACCCGAATCATTCCCTTGTTAGACAATGTTATTCCGCACGAACACCACTTTTTTGACAAATGGCTTACGCGTTATTTTCTGGGTTCCATTCATGGAGGCCTGTATATGTCACAACAAGTGAAAGATGATTTGATAACTTTCAACCCGAAGATGCCTACTCGTTTTTCACCACATCCGCTTTATGCCAATTATGGCGAAAAGGTAGAAAGAAAAACGGCTTGTCAACATCTCGACCTGTCGGAAGAGATACATTATTTGCTCTTTTTTGGCATTATACGCGATTATAAAGGGCTTGACGTGTTAATTGACGCATGGAAATTACTGAAAGATAAAGGACTGTCATCAGGAAAAAAGATAATCGTCGCCGGAGAATATTACAACAACAAAGAGAAATACCTCGCTCAAATGGAACAATCGGGAGTGGCAAACGACTTTATCGTGCACGACTATTTTGTAAAAGATGAAGAGGTAAAATACTATTTCTCGGCTTCCGATGTGGTGGTGCAACCTTACAAAAATGCCACGCAGAGTGGTGTTACACAAATTGCCTACCAATTTGAAGTTCCCATGATTGTGACAAATGTAGGTGGTTTGGCAGAAATTGTTCCGCACGACAAAGTGGGATATGTCACCGAAGCGACTTCTGAGGCCATTTGTCAGGCCATAGAGCAATTTTATGCTTCTGATGGAATGCATCGTTTTGCAGAAAACATCAAAGAGGAACGGAAACGTTTCACGTGGGAAGCGCTAACCGCACAGTTTGAAAGTCTCTATCAGGAACTTTCGTGAAGAAATAAAGCCTAACCCAAACAATAACTGCCATGATACTCAAAATTCACCCCGACAATCCGCAACAAAAAGCCATCGACACGGCAGCCAATATTATGCGCGATGGAGGCGTTATCATTTACCCTACTGATACCGTGTATGCACTGGGTTGTGATATTTTTCAGGCACGTGCCATCGAACGCATTTACAAATACAGGGGCATTGAACCAAGCAAAGCACGGCTTTCGTTTATCTGCTCCGACATGAGCCAACTGAGTGAGTTTGCGAAAGTGGACAATAACACTTTCAAACTGATGAAACGGCTGTTGCCCGGGCCTTATACCTTTATTCTCAACAGAAGCAACCGTCTGCCGAAACTTTTTCGTGAACGGACGACGGTCGGTATTCGTATTCCCGACAATTTAATAGCACGCACGCTGATTGATGCTTTGGGAAATCCAATCTTATCGGCTTCATTGCGTGAAACGGAAGTAGAACAGGAATACATCACCGATCCAGAATTGATTGACGAAAAATACGAGAATCAAGTCGATGCGATCATTGATGGTGGCTTTGGCGATGTGACACCTTCCACCGTGATTGATTGCACCAGCGGTTCTCCTGTTATTGTTCGTCAAGGAAAAGGGAACGTAAATCTATAAACGACTACACAATAAAAACATGCAACTCTACGGTCTCATAGGGTATCCATTAGGACACTCTTTTTCAAAACAGTACTTTACGGAGAAATTCGAGAAAGAACATATTGACGCGTACTATGAAAAATTTGAAATAGCCGACATAGCACAATTGGGGGAGGTGATTCAGGATGAACGACTTGTTGGATTAAATGTAACGATTCCCTACAAAGAACAGGTCATTCCTTTTTTAGATGAACTAACACCGCGTGCTATAGCTATCGGAGCCGTTAATGTAATTCGGATCGAACGTAAGGATAATCATGTTTTGTTAGTTGGCGACAATTCCGATGTGGTAGGCTTTATGGAATCCATTCGGCCATTGCTAAAATCATATCATCAACAAGCGTTGATTCTCGGTACCGGTGGTGCTTCTAAAGCTGTTCAGTATGGTTTGACTCAATTGGGTATTGCATCGCATTTTGTGACCCGACATGAAAAAGAAGGTATGTTTACCTATTCACAATTAACGGAAGAGGTGATGCACCGTCATACTGTTATTGTGAACGCTTCGCCTGTCGGCACTTTTCCGCATAATGATGAATTTCCTGACATTCCCTATCAATGGATTGGACAACAACACCTATTGTTTGATTTAGTCTATAATCCTTCTCTGACACGTTTCCTGGAAAAAGGGGTAGGACAGGGAGCAACCATTAAAAACGGATTGGAAATGCTTGAAAAGCAAGCGGTAGAAGCTTGGAATGTTTGGAATAAAAAGCAATAATCAGCGATATACTTTGCATGGCGCTCCATGTAAAACGTCCAATCCATTCATGGCTAATGCCCACATTTCATCTTCGCCCGGGTAAATATGCACGGGACCCAAAAAAGAAATCATTGGTAATAGTAAGTCGATCACTTTGTTACTATAAGCAATGCCACCGGTAATCAAAATGGCATCTAATTGTCCATGTAAAACAGTGGTCATAGCACCGATTTCTTTTGCGACATTGTAAACAAAGGCTTCATGAATTAAACGGGCATGCTCATCACCGGCATCGATCCGTTTTTCTACTTCTCTCATGTCGCTGGTTCCCAAGTGCGCAATGATTCCTCCTTGTACACTGATCATTTGCAGCACATCATGTAATGTATAATCTCCACTAAAGCAAAGTCGTGCTATATCTGCACCAGTTAATGAACCTGAACGATTCGGAGAAAAAGGGCCATCTCCATCAATGCCATTGTTGACATCCACCACGCGGCCTTGCCGATGTGCTCCTACGGTTACTCCACCTCCAATATGGGCAATGACAAGATTCAACTCTTCATATCTTTTCCCTATCTTTTTGGCATGCAGTCGACCAATGGCGCGTTGATTCAAAGCATGAAAAAATGATTTTCTTTGAAACAATGGATGCCCTGCAATTCGCGCGACAGGCTGCAATTCATCCACAACAACCGGATCGGCAATAAAAGCTCTTTTCCCGGGAAAGGGTTCAATTAAACTTTCGGCAAGTAACCCACCCAAGCTGCAAGCGTGTTCGCCTTGAATGCCTTTTCTCAAATCATGGCGTAAAGCATCATTCATCTCATAAACGCCTGATTCAACAGATTTCACCATGCCGCCGCGCCCAACAATAGCATCAAGAGTATTCATATCCACGTTTTCCTCAGCCAAAATACGCAGTACGACAGCTTTTCGGAAATAAAACTGATCTACGATCTTCTTAAATGGACGTAATTCTTCTTCCGAATGTTCCACCGTACGTGAAAAAAGCAACTTTTCATCTTCAAAAAGAGCAACTTTGGTAGAAGTCGATCCGGGATTAATAGCTAAAACGAAATATGACATAGTAGAATGTGATAGTTTGAAAGTAAAAAACTATGATTTGTTTCACTTTGCATCTTACTGTAAAAGAGCGATCAATCACAAAGATAGTATTAGTTTTCAAATAATGCACACTGTCTTTTACGAATTATTCTTCATTTTGCTTTCAATTTAAAAGCTCACTTTTTTATTTCGCTGATACCCGAATGAGAGACTGTATGTGAAAAGGTTCACCATCGTTAGTAATACCTTCAATAGTAACCGTATAAGCGCCTGGAGTATCTGCTGTATAAAAATGACAAGTTAACGGTTTTTTGATGTTCAATAAAAGAGATGGATTCCAATAAATCGTTGTACGCAAATCAGGCTTTGGATCATCTTTTTGTTCAACAGTTTGATAAACCGGAGAGTAAAACTGTGCCGGCTGTAAATAGCCCAATGATTTTATGATAGCAAGGCCTCCATTCACAATCGGGTTGGAAGCAAAATCAGCGCCTGACTTAAGACGAACAATAATAACGCCGTTTCCGCCGAGCCCCCCGTAAATGGACGCATCTACACCATGTAAAAAGTTGACATACTCTACCTCACCAACATTCATAGACGAAAGCATATCCACTTCGTCATCGCTCATATCCTGGTATTGCATGTCGTCGATGATCAGCAACGGAGTACCGCGACTTCCTCTCACTTGAATTTGTCCTCCCACTACTGTTACACCCGGAAAAGTCTGAATGACATCGAGCACCGTTTGACCTGGAGAAAAGCGTTTTTCAAGATCCGAACCTTGTATCGGATTCCCCATCCCGGCATAAAGCGTGTTGTCATCAAATGATTGATGTAAAGATGCCGTCACGGTAACTTCTTTCAGGTGATACACTCTTTCTCCGCCTTCCAAATAAAATTGTTTAGACATCATTTGCAGATAATCATCGGGCATTGTCACCTTGGCAGATGCAAACGGATGCATAAATGCCACACGCGGAAACGTATCCTTATCCATGTGAAGATCTACTGTGGCATATCCATGTTTGGTGCGTGCCTGCAACAGAAACAAGGTGCTATCGGGAAATGAAATGCCATCGAGTACAAAGCGTCCGTGCTGATCAGCAATCGTTCTGCGCACAATCTTCTGTTTCATTTGCAAAGCAATTATCTGCGCATCTTTAGCCGGTCTTCCAAGGATGTTTGTAACCCTTCCACTGAGGCTTTGGCCTTCTTCGATATAAAAAGGATGCGGAGGAATATTCCCTTTCAAAATATCGGGAACATTAAAACGCGTCCAACCTTGAGTCAACATCAGAAAATCCAATTGCTGGTTTCTCTCCGGTGAATCGGACAAAAAATAATAGGCAGGATCTTCGATGTATCCTTTCAAATCGGAAGTAAGCAATAAATTGGTGTAAATATTGTCTGCTGCGGAATCTAATTTCACAGTGTTGTTATCTGTCACTGCAACGGATGCATGAGCTTGCATTAACGAGTCGTCGGCATTCTTCAAAGCAAATGTCAATTGCACTTTCTGACGAGGGAGATATTGTTTTTTATCGAATGTAATGGTCACAATGCTTTCTGCCGGATGTTTCACAAATACCAACCTTTCACTTAGTGGATTATATTGCTCATCGAGCAAAATGAATTGAACAATACCTTCCGGTAATTTATCCTCCGGAACAATACCTTCCAGATGAAGCGAATCGGTGATAGGTTCAACAAATAATAATTTTCCCCGAGATTGAGCCAATAAATATAACCGTTTTGGCATTATACTTGAGTTAGTAGTAATAATTTGATAACGCCATTGTTGATGAAGCAACGACATGGATAGTCCGACTCCTTGCCGTAAAACCGAAGGTAAATTAACCCGTTTGGTGATGGATGAGCCTTGTAAATGAGCAATGGCATAGTAACGGGTTGGAATCGAATCGGAAATATAGAACGTCACAGCGCCCATCCCTTTGTGGATAGAAGCAAAGGAGATAATACTGTCTCCCTTTTGATTAAAAATTGTACCCGACACGTTGACTGACAGTCCATTTTGCCCCACTGCTTTAAAGGCCAGCGTGCGAAACCCATTGTTGAGCCAATTGCCACCTTCGGGGAAAAACTGCAAGTCGAATGTGTGGTTTTCTTTGGGCACGTACAAAACGTGATGATAGGTATATCTTGGATCATCAAATGTCAGCAAGATGTGGTAGGCGTCATTATTTGTTGTATCTGCTTTAAAACCAAATCGTAGATGTCCGGTTGCATCGAGCGACAACGTATGGGAACGAATCTTTTTTTGTCCTTGAAAGAGCTGGTAGTTAACCTTTACGTTATGAAATGAAACGCCGGAATGCGAAACAAACCCTATATCCGCCATCAATAAGTTATCTCCTCCGGCCTCATAGTGAACTGTTGTGTTTATTTCATTATCAATTGCATTGCCAATCGTCAGGTTCTTTTGAAAGAAATAGGCAGGCCCTGCATTTTGCATCCACCACGTGTAGGCACGTAGATGGTAATCGCCTGCCGGTATATCGGACGGCAAGAGAAGATTTCCATAAAAGCCGAGTGAATCTCTTCTAATTTTATATCGATAACAGACCGAGTCGCTTTGGTTGATTAATTCTACATAAACATAGCGACTGGCTGCATTTGATTGCAATGTCATGCCATCGACCAAATAGGCAGCATACCAAATGTTTTCGCCGGCGCTGTAATAAGGTTTATCTGTTTGAAGATAGACTTTTTCAACAGGCAGTTGATTGAAGCGTTGAAACTGATGAATGGCATTTTCTGCAAAATCTTCCTTGGCAACTGATTGGGCAACAGAAACCAATCGAAAAGATAATAAGAAGAGGAGAAAGAACTGTAAACCGTGGCGCATTAGGTAGAAGTTAACGTGAATATATTTCTTTGACTTCTCTATGTGTCAAAGGTTTAAATGTTCTATGTCTACTTCCTTACGTGAGAACCATATTCTTTCATTCATCAAAAAAACCGCCAAGATGGTAAGCATCAGGGCGGTTTTTTGAATTAAAAGTGTTTATTTATCTTGTGGCAAAGCGGTCGAGTCCTCAACCACAGAGACAAGTTTCTGTTCTTCAGCGTTAAGTGTCATTTTGACAACTGAATCAGGTGATAAATGAGTACGCATAATCAAATCAACCATTTCATCTTCCACGTATTTTTGAATGGCACGCTTCAACGGACGTGCGCCAAATTGCACATCATAACCTTTTTCAGCAACGAAGGTTTTGGCTTCATCAGTCAATTGCAAATGATAACCAAGCCCTTCCACACGTTTATAAAGACCCGCTAACTCCAAGTCAATGATCTTCATGATCGACTCTTTGTTGAGTTGGTTGAACATGATCACATCATCCACACGGTTCAAAAATTCGGGCGAGAAAGTACGTGTCAACGCTTTTTGTATCACACTACGTGAACGTTCGGGATTAGACATTTCATTTCCTTCCGAGATAAACCCTATACCTTTTCCAAACTCTTTGAGCTGACGCGTTCCTGCGTTGGAAGTCATAATGATGATGGTATTTTTGAAATCAATCCGGCGACCTAATCCATCCGTTAAATGCCCTTCGTCGAACACTTGCAACAAAATGTTGAAAATGTCAGGATGTGCTTTCTCGATTTCATCCAACAAGACAATCGAATAGGGTTTGCGACGCACTTTTTCGGTTAATTGTCCACCTTCTTCATATCCAACGTAGCCCGGAGGCGCTCCGATTAAACGAGATACGGTGTATTTATCCATGTATTCGCTCATGTCGACGCGAATTACGGAGTCTGTGGTGCCAAACATAAACTCGGCTAATGATTTAGCTAAGTGTGTTTTGCCTACGCCTGTCGGGCCTAAGAAAATAAACGTGCCAATCGGTTTGTTCGGATTCTTCAATCCGACACGGTTTCGTTGAATAGCTTTTACCACTTTTTCAACGGCCTCCTCCTGACCAATTACTTTTTCTGTAATACGCGACTGCATTTCAAGCAACCGTTCTCCTTCGACTTGTGCAATACGATGAATAGGAATACCGGTCATCATGGCGATAGTTTCTGCCACTTTATCGGCATCCACCACTTCACGTTGTTCTTTTGTTTCTTCCTCCCAACGTAATTTTGCCTCTTCAAGTCGGGCATAGCATTTTTTCTCTGTATCGCGGTATTCAGCTGCCAACTCATAACTTTGTTGTTCAACCGCCTTTTGTTTGTTTTGTTTGGCTTCCAACAATTCTTGTTCAAGGCCTTCGATCTCTTTGGGAACAACAATGTTAGCAATGTGAACTCTTGCGCCGGATTCATCCAGAGCATCTATCGCTTTATCAGGAAATGCCCGATCGGTAATGTAGCGTTCTGACAATTTGACACACGCTTCAATTGCTTCGGGTGTGTAAGTAACCCGATGATGGTCTTCGTAGCGATTTTTGATGTTAATCAAAATCTCCAACGTTTCGGCAGCAGAGGTTGGTTCAACCACTATTTTTTGAAAACGACGTTCCAAAGCGCCATCTTTTTCAATACTCTGACGATATTCATCCAAAGTTGTTGCTCCAATACATTGAATGTCACCACGTGAAAGAGCTGGTTTTAAAATATTGGCAGCATCCAACGAACCGGCAGCGCCGCCAGCGCCCACAATAGTATGAATTTCATCAATAAAAAGAATCACTTGTGGATTTTTTTTCAATTCGTTCAAAATTGCAATGAGTCGTTCCTCAAACTGACCACGATATTTGGTGCCTGCAACAATCGAAGCCATATCTAACGCAACGATTCGTTTATCGTACAAACTGCGAGGTACTTTTCGTTGCACAATGCGTAATGCAAGACCTTCAACAATAGCCGATTTGCCAACACCCGGATCACCGATAAGCACCGGATTGTTCTTTTTGCGACGACTTAAAATCTGAGCCACCCGTTCAATTTCCCGTTGACGTCCAACCACATTGTCCAAAGATCCTTCTTCGGCTGATTTGGTTAAATCGGTACCGAAATTATTCAGTACAGGCGTATCTGTCAGAGGCTTCGTTGCAGTTGATTTTGCACCGCTTTTTGATGACGATGATTTCAACGATTCATCATCATCCTCTTCGTTTTGAAACTCAGCGCCCATCCTCACGTCTTTTTTTTCTTCAAGGAAAAGGCGAACTACATCGTAGCTCACATCTTCGCTGTTTAATAATTGGGCGGGGAGGTTGTCTTTTTCCTTCAAAATAGCTAACAGCAAATGTTCGGTGTCGGCTATCTCTTCATTGAGCGAACGTGCTTCCAAATAAAGGATTTTCAAGATACGTTCCGTTTCACGCGGAACGGTTAAATCTTGCGTAATCACTTGATTGTCTGAACGCACTTGTTCTTCAATATGTTGTTTTAACGACGATAAATCAGCGTGTAAAGAAGTGAGAAGCTCTATTGCTTTCCCATCTCCTTCGCGTAAGAGTCCGAGCATAAGGTGTTCAGGTCCAATGAAATTGTTCCCCAAACGTTCTGCCTCTTCCCGGCTATAACTCAACACGTCTCGTAACTTATCTGAAAAACGATTTTCCATTTTCAGTTCCTTTCTTATTACAGTACAAAAATACATGATAGTTTCTCGTTCAGCTTTGTGTTATGTCAATTTAACAAATAGATAATTATCAACCAATAATCAATACTTATTACAATGCTTATGCAACAAACAGTTAGCGCCTTTCAAACAGTGTGCCATTCTCAAAATCCATGCTAAATTGGCAGAAAACCTTCGTCAAATAGAAAAAGAGTACTACTTTTGCAGGTGAAGAACCTACTTAACATGACAAAACGAACACAACACCTTCGCCTTTTACTGCTTTTTGCACTTTTACTCGTTTTAGTCGTGATTTCAGTTCATTTTTTGCGACCACTTTTTCAACCAGCTATGTTTCGGGTTGTTACGTGTAAATGCGATTTCTGCAAAGATGCGGATGCCCCCATCGATTCTACGGGAGAGTTAAATGATCTCAATGATATTCAATTGGAACATGCTCAAATAGGCGGGCTTAAGCATCCATTCGACACGGACAGTGACTTTCAGGCAGCGCTCGACTCATTATTGCAAAATAACATATTGATTTACGTCGAAGATTGTCGTTATTTCAAAGTGGATGACCTTTACCATTCACATCCGTATTTGGTGCCTGCTGCCGTGAATCTGTTGAAAGACATCGGCGTGGAATTTCAAAAGCGACTGAAAAAAAATCATCTTAAAGCGTATCGGTTTATGATAACGTCCATGCTGCGCACCGACCAGAGTCAACACCAGCTCCGACGTTACAATCGCAATGCAACAACAGAATCGGCTCATTGTTATGGTACCACGTTTGACATCACATATAATCAATTTTTGGATGGCGACGATCCTGTATATCCACCAAAAGTACGCGAAATCTTCACACAAACCCTGATTGCTATGCGTCAGCAGTGCCGGTTCTTAATTAAACGGGAGATACACCAAAGTTGTTTTCACATGACTGTTGTAGTTTGCAAGCCCGGACTTGCTGACAGCACAAGGATAACAATGCCTTAGTAATGGTTTACTGAGAACCTAACAAAACAGCCCACAAATAGTTCTAAGAAATCCAAATCGATTGATGGTTGTTGTATTTTATGTCGTATGTTTGCGACATAAAACGTCACGCTATGATTAAATCAGAAGTATTTGATAAAGAGCTACAAGATTTAGCTACGTTGGCCAAAGCAATCTCACATCCGGCTCGTTTAGCTATTTTGAAGTATTTGTCCGAAACAAAAAGTTGCATTTCGGGTGATATTTCCGATCAACTTCCTTTGAGCAGAACCACTGTATCGCAGCACTTGAAAGAATTACGCGACATGGGGCTTATTCACGGTGAAGTGGATGGATTGAAAATCAATTATTGCCTTTGCGGAGATACCATTCAAAAGTTCAAAAGCAGTTTTGATAAATTCTTTGAAAACATGGATTCAACGTGTGATCTGGCCATATCATGTA
>DAIDKM010000052.1 GCA_027450045.1 Paludibacter sp.
GATCGAAAAGACGTAGTACCCGTTTCCTTTCCAGCGGTTTAGTGGCATGATAAACCGTGGATATGGAATACATCAACAACATACTGAAGGCAAACACATAAAGGCTGAAACGATGGTTAACGGGAATGGAAGCGCTAAAAGTAATCGTCCACAGCACGGCAATGCTGAATAAAACGCCCAATCCATGTGTGATGCTATTGGCAATTTCCGCTTTACGCGGAGGAAAAACATACGAAGTTCCGGTCATATTCTATGGCTTAAAAACGTGTACAAAGATACCGCTTTTATCGCCACGACACATTAACCCTTTTCTGTCAGAACGTATGGTAGAACCCAAAATAATACGAGAAATGTTTGTAGGAAGTGATGCCATTGCCCAAATCACCGGAAAAAAGAATTTGAAAATTTTTCGCTACCGGAAACCCACCTCCAAAATGCAATCCTGTATCATCTTTTGAATACACTGAGGAAGGCGTTTGATGAAACAATTCGGCTCCCAGGAAGAACGCATCCGTGAAATTATATTGAACCAATAGACCTGCGAATTTCCAGTTTTTATTTCCAACACCACGATTAATCCAGTAACCTCCACCACCATAGATTGTCCACTTGCCCATGTCTTTTTGAAGCCAGATAGGTAGATAGATCTGAGCTTCCCCATTTCCTAAATTCATGGAAGCATTTCCGGTAGGTATTTCAACAAGGGGGAACGTAGCAACAGCAGGCATGTAAGTAGATTGATCCACAAACCGGAATTTAACACCCACCTCAGTATCGCCATATCCGACGTGCGATGCTTCACCTTTGGGAGCAGAAAAAGCCATTGGAAGAACAAGATGAAATTGGGTATTGGGAAGAATCCCGTAATTAAATTCAACAGCCGGCCCAACACCACTCGCTCCGGTGTCATCGAAAACGGCTGTGGAAAATAAGTAAAGCTCCCCATGATGCAACGGCACCGGTATTGGATCGTCGGTTCTAAACGGCGGCCCGGCTACTATTTGATCATTGACGAAAAATAATCCAAAGACAATCAACAAAGAAAAAAGTAGGTTTTTGATCATGCTTACACCATATTGTTTTGCAGAAACTCCATAAGAAAACCAACAAACATCCTGCTTTGGCAAATAGGAAAACAGAAAAGCGCCCAATCCATTTCGAACCCTTTACAGGGCAACGCTGTTATTGAACGCTTCCGGCACAAAGATAATGCAGCAGCACTCGTTTCGCAACAAAACAATCTTTTTTACAGAATGATCAAAAGAGCATTTTTCTTAGCAGGTACCATGTACTGGTTATTATTCGCAATCGATATGCTTTGGATAAATCTCTTTTCATTGATCTGTAGCCAATCCACTTGTCGAATCAAATTATTTTATTCTATCACGTTCAAACCATTTATTTAAAAATAAAAATCAATATCATAAGCATCATTTCATGATTCAAAAAATTCTTTCAAAGCAAT
Organism: Paludibacter sp.; assembly: GCA_027450045.1. Taxonomy (GTDB): domain Bacteria; phylum Bacteroidota; class Bacteroidia; order Bacteroidales; family Paludibacteraceae; genus Microbacter. The sequence continues at coordinate 1,466 of DAIDKM010000052.1, forward strand.
ATTAGCTTAAAATTCAGTTGAAATGAAATTTAGCCCTCTTTGTTTTTGCTTTAGCTATCAAAAATAGTGATATTTATATTCTATGAAGCCAACAAAAAAAGAAAGCTTGCCACACATTTTTTAGGTTTCAATCGTAACTCAGTCGCAGATGAAAACATAAACGAGCATAATTTCTTCATACAACTACACACAAAGGCATTAATCTATCAATTCCATCCATCATTAGAAATCAATTTTATTGTGATGCAACAAATCCAGTAAAACGGGAAAGTTCCATCTGCCTTAATGTAAAAGACGAGACATCATTCATCTGTAAATCTGAAATAGGATAAATAGTAAAGCCTTCACTTTCAGGTAAAGGCTTTACTATATACATATCACAATCTTGAGGTTTAAAAGTCCCCTTCAGATGATTTAGGGGTAAAACAGCAGAGGCAATTTTTCAATGATAAATTTTTAATTGTCAATATATTAAATCCTTCAATCTCATTGTCAACTGTCCATTGCTCATTAAAGTCCGCCTTTATCTTTTCCGCTCGGATAAGCGGGAATTTCAGCAGGAGGTTTGGGCAAATTCATGGGATGTTCCTTTATTTGCTTCATAATATAATCTATACCGGTATCGAGTTGTTGATCTTTTCCTGCAACGACATCGCCGGGCAGATCATCTACTTCGATATCGGGCGAAACACCATGATTTTCAATAACCCATTTCGAGTCTAACCCGTAAATACTATTCTCGGAAACAATCAAATCGCCACCGTCTAATAACTTCCAATCGTCATTATATCCACGAACGCCACCCCAGGTACGGGTGCCGATAAGTGGTCCCAGTCCGTATTTGCGGAAATAGAACGGGAACATATCTCCATCGGAAGCCGAATAATGGTTCATCAGTGTAACCTTGTAGCCATTCAGAACCTGTTCAGGATAACGCATTGCAGCATGTACTCGGTTTGTACTCATTCCGACTAAAATACGGCGAAGTCTTTCCATCACAATTTGATCAATAAAGCCACCGCCATTAAAACGGTCGTCGATGATCAACCCTTCTTTGCTGATTTGCGGATAAAACTGTTGAACAAACTGATCCATACCCAAGGCTTCCATATCGGACAGATAGATGTACCCGATTTTTCCGCCGGACTTTTTATTGACATAATCGCGGTTGTGCGTAATCCAGTCATTGAGTCGCAGCATTAATGAGTTGGCAATAGGTTTCACTGTAACGGTATGCTCCCCTTTCCCATCGGGAGTGTCAGCCAATGTTAGCGTGGTTTGTTCCCCTACCGTATTTACAAACAAACTGTAAGGATTGGTAGGCGCTTTAAGCTGATGCCCGTTAACTGCCAGAAGATAATCGCCGTTTTTAGCATCAACACCGGGTTGCATCAGAGGCGATTCATACCCGGAGCGGGAATTGTCGCCTGCATAGATCTTCTTGAAATAGTAACGTCCGCTCGATTGATCCAAACCATAATCAACTCCCAAGGCTCCGGTTGGATTTGTCTGACCAAGATAATTATCATCGCCACCCCAAACATAACAGTGCGAGTTATTCAACTCTCCGATCATTTCGCCAATAAGGTAGTTCAGGTCTTCGCGACAACCCAAAAGAGGCAAAAGTTTTGCATAGCTATCACCGATTTCTTTCCAGTTGACGCCGTTCATTTGTGTGCTGTAGAAGAAATCGCGATAGAGACGCCATGCCTGATGGTACATCTCGTCCCATTCCTGGTGCGGATAAATCAGGCTTTTCATGTCAGCAGTAAGTATGGTTTTCACTCCTGCACTATCGCCACTCTTGGCTCCTGACGCGGGGATCAGGAAAAAATTCTTTTTTTGAGAATAGAGAATGGAGCTACCGTCGGCGCTTAAAACAAATCCATCCACATCGGAAGGAACTAAGGCATTGCCTTTTTTCTTTTTCAGGTCAAAGACCATGATGGAAGATCGTCCGCTTCCCTTTAATGCCCCGTCAATCGTGGTTAACGGGCTGGTTTGATAATAGATCTTGTCACCGCTCACCTGAATATTCCCGTAATCGCCCGAAGGAATCGGCAACGAAACAACCCGATCCATCAGTCCATTGAAGTCTATTTTTATCGGAGCAATGTTGCCGGGTTTCCAAGTATTGACACTGTCCGCTTTTTTATTGCTTACGTCAAAAACACCTTCGTCGGAAATCGGGGCAAAAGGCGATTTATCATTCTTCTGTAATGTAATCAAATAGATGCCATCCATTTTCTCGGTAGCAATATTCGATTCGATTTCGCTGAAAACGGGATTTTCATGCCGGGCCGAAACAAAGAAAAGGTATTTTCCATCAGGGCTGAATACCGGATCCATATCGCCAAACATGCCGTTGCTCACTTTAGTGGTTTTATTTCCATCAAGGCTGTAAAAATAGATTTGAGGCAAACCACTTGCATTTGTTTTCGTGTAAGCTATCCATTTCCCATCAGGCGACCAGTTGTAAGCCGTAATCGGGTTCACACTATCCTGATCAATCCGAACCGGTTTTTTACCTTTAATTGTGGTGTACCAAAGCACATGGCTATTGTCGGAAAAAGCCAGCATATCGCTGTTTGGCGACCATTGAGGATTGTAAAAATAGCCTTTGGAAAAATCCGTTATGAGGGTTTGCTCTCCCGAACCGTCGGCAGGGCGCATGGCCAATTCGTTTTCACCGCTTTCGTCGGTCTGATAGGCAACCCATTTCCCATCAGGTGACCAAACCGGATATTGTTCCTGAGCATTCGATGTCTGTGTGATGTTACGTGTAGGTCCATGCTTGGCCGGAACGGTGAAAATATCGCCGCGGGCATTGAAAAGAGCACGTTTCCCATTAGGGGCAAGGTCAAAACTTTGAATCATTTTATTCACAGTGACCCAGCGAGGAAGCGTTTGACGCCCGTCATCAGGAACTTTGACGTCAATTTTGTGAAGTTGCTCCGAAGGCAAATCCAGCACGTAAAGCGAGCCTCCATTTTGAAATACGATACCGTTATTGCCCAGACTTGGCCAATCGATATCATAATCTTTAAAATGAGTCACCTCCCGGAAGGTTTTGTTTGTCAAATCATAAGCCCAGATGTTCAATCGGCGTGCATCGTCTCTGTCGGAAGCAAAATAGATCGTGTTCTTGTACCACATCGGATAGGTGTCGGTACCTTTCCATGTTGTGACACGTTGAATGTCATGCGATTTCAAATCATAGATCCAGATATCCTGTGCCAGGCCTCCTTCGTAACGTTTCCAGGTACGAAAATTCCTGAAAATACGATTGTAGGCTATTTTGGAACCATCAGGACTGAAAGAAAGAAGTCCTCCCTGCGGCATAGGAAGCTGTTGGGATAAGCCACCCGATTTGTTCACTTCGAACAATTGGCCAAACCAGGAATTCCATGTATTCATTCGTGAGAGAAAAACAATGTCTTTCCCGTCGGGAGTCCAGTTCACAACCATGTTGTTAGGTCCCCAGCGTGTAGGCGCTTTATCGATCACATCCGAATGATACGTCAGGCGGGTTACGGCGCCACCCGTGGCGGGGATTGTGTAAACATCGACATTACCTTCATATTGACCGGTGAACGCAATGGTTTTGCCATCGGGCGAAAACCGGGGCATCATGTCATAGCCGGGATCGGTTGTCAAGCGCGATGCAACACCTCCGTCACGGTTGACGCTCCAAAGATTTCCCGCAGCTTCAAAAACAATGGTATTATTGTAAAGCGTCGGGAACCGGCAAAGCAGAGAACCACTGTTTTCAGGATTGTTACCACTTGCCATGATCGGGTTCTCACTAAAGAGAAACACCAGAAAAAGAGACAATAAACTGTACCAACGATTCATAGTGTAAGGATTAAATGATACTGTAAAATAATTGTGGAAAGAAGTCCTATTTAAAGTGCTCAAAGGTAAGAACGCAACGTAATCATCAGATAAGCTGTAGGAATGTTTAATGAATAATAACTCTTAATAATGGGAAATATTCCAGGGAGCAAGAATGTTGAAATTTTTGACTTCTCATGCCCTCTCCGACCTCACTTGTCTTTCGGGCATCCTCTCTAAAAGAGAGAAAAAAGGTAAAATCCATTTCGAGAGGATGGAATCGGTTGGATAATATAATGATCAAAGAATGAGCAGTTTTTTTTCTTCTCGTGGTTTCTATTGCCTATTTCAATTGACAATGGACAGTTGACAATGAATCTGTTCTAAAGTGTCAACGTATTTCAGGCATTGACACCCAAACAAAAAGCCCTGCAAGAAGGCAATTACGCTTTTTGCAGGGGCTTCATTATTTTGCTAAAGCAAGACAAGTTTAGCAAGAATCAACCATTATATCCGTTAAATTTTATCACCACAAACACCAACCATGAATCAACATCAGTTTGGCGCTCATGCTGATCAACAGGAAGAACCCGGCAAGCCATATCAGGAAAGCCACCCATTTGGCGGTTGTCGATAGATGGGTATCGCCCGAAATCATTTTGATGGCTGCATAAAAGAGCATGTAAACCGGTACTCCGATAAACATCAGCAAGGAAATTAACAACAGGCTTAAATTGCCGCCTGACGACCAGACAAGCACATTTTGCAACTGATCGGGCGTATTGATAACCAACCACGAAGGAGCGGCAATCGCAACCACTAACACAACAAACAACGCAATGACAATGACAGCTCCGGCAAAACCTACCACGCCGGCAATAACGGCAAATAAAGCCTTAAACACACCTTGTATAACTCTGCCAACGGTGTTAGTCAATTCATGCATTTCTGACGAACGGGCATAAGTGTGTACATTATCTTTCACGCGTTGGGCTTCAGACTTTATTTGTTCTTTTTTTTTATCAATCGACTCGGGGCTGACATAGTCTTGAAACCGCTCTTTAATCTTGTTCGCTTCGGCTTTCAAATTTTCAACCGTCACATCGATTCCTTGCATTTCAAGACGTTGAGCGGTGGTTTCCGCCTTGGGAATGACTAACCAAAGCACCAAATAAATAGGAATGATGGTGCCTACTCCCAAGATAATCATGATCACAAAGATGATGCGTAGCCACACCACGTCGATATTAAGATAAACACCCAGTCCGCTTAGGATACCTGCCAATAGTGCCTTTTCGGGGTCGCGATAAAGGCGGCGCGCCGTTCTATGAAATGATGTTTGTTGTTTTTCAGAAGCTGCTGAAGCTGCTTCATCTTGCGATTCGTTACCATAATCGGAAGGACGACCCATAATCTGCATGATTTCGTCCACCATTTCGATGGTCACCACCTGACCGACGCGATGAATCCGTTCGGTAAACAATTCAGCAATGCGGGCTTCGATATCGTTCATAATTTCCTTTTGCTCCGATTCATTGCTTAAATGTTTTGCTACCGCCTCCAAATAGTCGTTTAGCGCTTCGTAAGCATCTTCATCAATCTGAAAAATGCTGCCGTTAAGGTTGATTGAAACTGTTTTTTTCATCTGTTTGAAATTTGATTTTTTAGGTCAGTTGGAACTTGTCCTGAATATCGGGACTTGGTTCATATATTGTCTGTGTGTTACGTTTATATATCCATTTTACGATTCTCATTCAATTGAATCATCATTTCCGGTTTTCAACGCATTGATAGTTGCGCTCAACTCATCCCACGAGTTTTCCAACTCGCTTAGAAAAGATTGGCCGGCTTCGGTCAATGAATAATATTTTCGCGGCGGCCCTTGTGTAGACTCTTCCCATTGATAGGTCAACAACTCGCTGTTTTTCAATCGTGTCAATAACGGATAAAGAGTTCCTTCCACCACAATGATATGGGCTTGTTTCAGCGTCGTAATAATGTCCGGAGCATACGACGGCTTTTTATTTAGAATCAACAAAATACAATATTCTAAAATACCTTTCCGCATTTGCGACTTGACATTATCGACTTGCATCTCTTTTGGGTTCGGCTTTGTTTGTATCATAATCATCATTCCTTCAGTTCATCGTTCAATTGATGGCACAAAGATAAGCACAAATACAATACTATGCTATACAAACTACTATATTTAATGTTATTTATGATTTTCTTGACTCAAGTAAAAAGGATTCTGTAGGACACAATATGATAGCTCAAAAGAGAATAACTTGGGAGTTACAGAAATATTAGAAGTTAAGGAAGTTAAGTCTGCACACTTCACCATCAGATGACTTCAACAAGTTACTTAAGAAAATCATTTTTTCAGAAGTCAAAGAATAGAACTACAACCTCAATTGCATAAAGGCAAAAAGTCTAAAAAAGAGGGACAGTAATTGAAACTACATTAAAAGAGAGAAAATAGATCGATTTCGAGTTGCATAATTCCAATTTTGTGAATAAATTTGCAGCTTAAATGAATAAAAATTCACTATGGCAAAGAAAGAACGTCTTGACAAGATCAAGGAAATCATCGTTTCGTTTAGCATCAGTAGCCAGGAAGAACTGTTGAATGTGTTGCAATCCAACGGATTCACGCTCACCCAAGCTACTTTGTCACGCGATTTGAAGCAACTGAAGGTGTCGAAAGTGCCTACAGCCAATGGTTACCGATATTCATTATCGAGCAAGGTAGTGGATTACGGACGGATGAAAGCGACACCGAGCAACAACCTGCAAGCACAAGGCGGGATATTGTCGGTCGCTTTTACAGGGTCGTTAGCCGTGATAAAAACACATCCCGGCTATGCAAGCGCGTTAGCATGGAGCATTGACAATTACTCCGATGATCGTATTTTAGGAACCATTGCCGGCGATGACACCATTTTTATCGCCATCAATGACAAAAATAACCGAAAGGAAATACTAAACTTATTATCAGAGATATTCCCTGAACTTCAAATAGATAAATAACAGACAGCTCAAACTATTTGCTTTCACCAACGGAACTAAACCAATAACAAATACTATTATAAACAATTCATATCATGTCTGAAATTACGAATATTGAAATAATGGTTGCCAACGAAGGTCATCTGAAATATATAGATACCATTTTGGAAACCATTAGTGTGGCAGCGGCAAAGCGTGGCACAGGAATTGCCAAACGTTCGCCGGAATACATTAAAAACAAGATGATGGAAGGCAAAGCGATTATTGCCTTAGATGGTGAGGATTTTGCCGGATTCTGTTACATCGAAAGTTGGAGCGACAAACAATTTGTAGCCAATTCGGGTTTAATTGTTGTCGAAAAATACAGAGGGCATGGTTTAGCCAAAGCCATCAAAAAGAAATCGTTCGACATTTCACGCCAATTATACCCAAACGCCAAGCTGTTCGGGCTTACCACAGGGTTGGCTGTGATGAAAATAAACTCCGAGCTGGGCTATCGCCCCGTCACGTTTTCGGAACTCACGCAGGACAAAGAGTTTTGGAAAGGATGCGAAGCATGTGTTAACTTCGACATTTTAACCCGAAATAGTAACAAGATGTGCCTTTGCACAGGCATGCTGTACGATCCGGCGGAGCACGTCTCAGCGTCAAAAAAACAAACGGCATGGAAAAAAGTTTTCGCACAACTTATTCCGAATCCGGTGAAAAATCAAGTCAAAAAGTTAGCGCCGAAGAACGAAGAAACGCCAAAAACCCATTGACAAAACAAGCATGTTCTTGAGTTCTCATCGCAGAACTCTTTCGATCGAATATTCATAATTAAGCAATCGGTCAGATGAAACAAATTTCGGGCAACGAAATGCGTTCCATCTCTCTTTTTGTGAAAATCAAATAATAATCAGATGAAGAAGAAAGTAGTTTTAGCTTTTAGCGGAGGGTTGGATACCTCCTTTTGTGCCAACTATCTGGCAAATGAAAAAGATTACGACGTTTACACCGCCATTGCCAATACAGGCGGATTTAGCGAAAGTGAATTAATCGCTGTAGAAAAAAGAGCCTATCAATTAGGCGCTTCGCATCATGTTACTCTCGATGTGACGCAGGAATATTACGAAAAAAGCATCAAATACATGGTATATGGCAATGTGTTGCGCAATGGCACCTACCCTATCTCCGTAAGTTCCGAGCGTATTTTTCAGGCCATCGCCATTATTGAATATGCCAAGAAAATTGGCGCTCATTATGTGGCGCACGGAAGTACTGGCGCAGGGAACGATCAGGTTCGTTTCGACCTCACGTTTCAGGTGCTTGCTCCCAATATTGAAATTCTGACTCCGACACGCGATATGAGCTTAACCCGCGAACAAGAGATCAATTATTTACGCGAACATGGCGTTACGGATATTGATTTTTCCAAAATGGAATACTCCATCAATAAAGGACTCTGGGGCACCAGCATCGGCGGAAAAGAGACATTGAAATCGAACAAAACACTACCCGAAGAAGCATACCCAAGTCAGGTAAGCAAACATAAAAAAGAGACCCTGACCATTGACTTTGAAAAAGGAGAAATAGCAGGCGTCAATGGAGTAAAGTTTAACGATAAAATTGCCGCCATTCGTGCCGTCGAAGAGATTGGTTCTGCGTTTGGCATTGGACGCGATATGCACATCGGCGATACCATTATCGGTATTAAAGGCAGAGTCGGGTTTGAAGCGGCAGGAGCATTATTGATAATCAATGCACACAAAATGCTGGAAAAACATACTCTTACCAAATGGCAACAATATTGGAAAGATCAAATCGGAACCTGGTATGGCATGTTTTTGCATGAAGCTCAATACCTTGAGCCGGTGATGCGCGACATGGAGGCCTTTTTAACCAACACCCAACAACATGTCACGGGACAAGTTACCATCGATCTTCGTCCTTATAGTTACACATTAGTTGGCGTTGAAAGCCCCTATGATTTGATGAACAGCAGCTTTGGTGAATATGGGGAAGTAAACCGCGCATGGACTGCTGACGATGTAAAAGGGTTTACAACCATCCTGTCCAATCCGCTGAAGATTTATTACAGCCTCGACAAACATAAATAAATTGCTATCCGATAGTCAGTTGTTTTTACAAGACACTGATGTAACTCCCATTAAAATCGCCTTTACTGCAAAAGTGACGGCGATTTTTTTAATTGAAAAACAGAGTGCAACCTGACTTGACGAATAATAAATTGACTGCAACCCATATTGTTGTTCTTGGTTTTGGCATAAATAACCCTTGATATCCACATGGAGTTTGGGAAAATTCTTGTATATTTGCCAAACAATCAAAGAGTTATAAATATCAAAAAATTATCTGATTTGCTTGTTATGTAAAAACATTCATTATACTAACATAATCCAAAGTCAAGAAGTATACATTTTTCTATTGAATTCTATATACCTGAAAGCCAAACAAAGAAAACAGAATGAACGCAAGTTGCCAAACAAGTTTATGGTTTTAGCAACCTATTTTGCATTTTCAGACGTTGGAAAATAAAAAAAACGAGCATGTTCGTTGAACACCAAAACAAGGATGAAAACTCACATGCGAGCGCCATCCACCCACCTTTAAAACTATGATTCGGATGAAAGTTTTCTCTTTTGTGGCCACTTTGATGGTCGTTGTTTCGTTGACTTCGTGTTCAAAATCCACAATTAGTTCAACGAGTACCACGTCTGAATACAGCAAAAAAATCAATTTGATAGCTCCCGGCACCATCAGCGCTCAGTTTACGACTGAAAAAGACTCCGTAACCAATCTCACCGTTACCGGCATCATTGATGCACGCGACATTCAATTTATGCGCGACAGCCTGCCGCTTCTGGCAGTTGTCGATCTTTCCGGCGCTTCCATTCAATCCTATACCGGAAATCAAGGAACGCTACAGGGAAGCGTGGTAACCTATCCGGCAAACGAGATGCCCTCTTCCTCTTTTTATAATCCGACCACTCAGTTAGGAAAAAAAACGTTGATAACCGTCATTTTGCCAACCAATCTTACCTCTGTTGGTTCCATGGCATTTGCCGATTGTATTGCAATGACAGGTAGCTTTGTTTTACCTGCCGGTATTACCAACATCGGGAATGGCGCTTTTGAAAACTGCGTCGATTTAACAAGCACACTGACACTGCCGTCCGGTCTCACTTCGATCGGCGATGAAGCCTTTCAACATTCGGGATTTACAGGCAACCTGACCATACCAAACTCGGTGACACATATTGGAGATTATGCGTTTCAAAATTGTGCCAATTTAAATGGAACGCTCACGTTACCCAATGCCATTACTTCGATTGGCAATAATGTCTTTTTTGGATGTTCGAGTCTGACAGGCTCGTTGACAATTCCCAACTCCGTCACAACCATAGGAGCATACGCCTTTTCCAATTGCATGAGTTTAACAGGCACATTGACACTTAGCAGTGCGCTAACCTCCATTGGAGAAGCTGCATTTATCAATTGTGCTCAATTGTCAGGCAACCTCAATATTCCAAGCACGGTAACATCACTCGGCACTTCTGCATTTCAAGGATGTCTGGGATTCAAAGGAACATTGACTTTACCAAAAACCCTTACCACCATAAGCGATCAGGCATTTTCAGGCGACAAATATTTAACCGGAGGTTTGGATATTCCATCCACCGTGACAACCATTGGCAAACAAGCTTTTGAAAAATGTGCAGGATTGTCAGGAAATATCGTTATTCCAGGCTCAGTAACGCTTATTGACGATAACGCTTTTAATGGTTGTACCGGGTTTAAAGGCACATTATCGCTTCCCAATTCATTAAAGACACTTGGGAACTATGCCTTTAACGCTTGTACCGGATTGTCCGGAAACATTGTCATCCCCAATTCTGTCACCGCTATTGGAAATTATGTGTTTAACGGATGTACCGGATTCAAAGGAACACTAACACTCTCCAGTGCGGTTACTACCATCGGATACTTTGCTTTTAACGGATGTACCGGATTGTCCGGAAGCCTTGTAATTCCCGATGCAACTACCACCATTGGTACCAGCGCATTTGCCGGATGTACCGGACTAACAGGGAGTTTGAATCTTGGAAGCAATGTCACTACCATCAATCAGGCTGCATTCTACGACTGCACCGGACTCAACGGGAACCTTACGATTCCAAATTCCGTCACAACCTTAGGGCCTGAAGCATTCAGCTCTTGTACTGGATTCAAAGGGACATTAACCATTAGCAACTCCATTAAACGATTAGGGAATTCCGCTTTTTATGGCTGCACAGGCTTGACCGGCAGCATCACAATTCCTAACTCCGTGAGGTACGTCGGGAATTATGCCTTCCAAAATTGCACCGGCTTTACGGGAAATGTTTTATTGGGTAGCGCAGTTGACACCATTGGCATAGACGCCTTCGGAAGCTGCACCGGTTTAACGGGTAAGTTGACTATTCCAAGTTCAGTCACTATCATTGAGGATTATGCTTTTAACGGGTGTACACACCTGACAGGTGATTTGACTTTCCCTAATGCAGTGTATTCAATCGGAGACTATGCTTTCCAAAATTGCACCGGCTTAAATGGCACATTAACAATCGGCAGTTCTGTCGTTGCCATTGGCAGCTATGCATTTGCAGGTTGCAGCAAAATTCAAACACTCTATTCATTACGGGCAAAACCACCTGTTTTAACCGGTACAAACGTATTTACAAACATTCCAACCACAGATAAGTTGTACGTGCCTATCGGATCGGGAAACATATACAAAGGAACCTCTCAATGGGGCAGTTTTGTGGTTGTTGAGCAATAACACACAATCAGCGTCGGCAGATTTTTACAAAAAGCTCTTTCCTGCTTCGGGGAAGGGCTTTTTTTATCGCACAAATATTTAGAGACATTTCAATGAATAGGAATGGGTTTTAACCCATTTTCCAAGAAAAAACGGAATGGCTTTAGCCAAAACTGTTCTGAAAATCAATGAGGCTTATCGCACAAAAACCCATTCATTTTGAGAAGACAGATTGGTCGAGAAGAGGTATCCTTGCTCCATAAAGGCTTTGAGATGTTTGTGATCTGTCAGTTGATTTTCGATGATGAATCGAGTCATAAGCCCACGAGCCTCTTTGGCATAAAGGCTGTTGATCACTAATTTTCCCTGCTTTTCTTGTTTAAAAACCGGCGTGATAAGTTGACAAGAGGCGGCAACTTTACGTTCATCCACGATATGGAAATATTCCGCCGATGCAAGATTAATGAGGACGCCATCGTCAGCGCCTATCGTATCCATCAAAACGGAAGTAACGCACTCGCGCCAAAAAGAATAAAGATCGGCAATCAATCCGCTATTCATATCGAGACGGTAAGCGCGAATGGCGTCAAACGGTCGCAACCAACCATAGAGCGCTGAAAAAATGCGAAGATGATCCTCTGCGAATGCGCGTTGTTCATCGGTAAATGTAACAGGATTCAGCTTGTCAAACACCGTACCGCTGTAAGCAAACAAAGCAGCTTTCGAAGGTTGGTCGGCAACAAAGAAGCGTTGGTAGGATTCATACGTGGAAAAGGCCAACCGTACGCTGAGCTGTTCGCGTTGCACAATATCTGAAGCGGAGAATAATTGCAAATCACGCATCAAAGCTTCTGCTTCTTTGGCAAACAGAGGCAAAGAAATTTTAGCCGGCGAAGCGACGCCACGAAAATTCATCGTTTTTGAAGGCGAAAGTAACAGGATCATGGCAAAACCATTTAAATACCGATTAAACGCCGTTGCAAATCCAATTAAAACAAGAATGCCTGATCCGCGCTTCCCTATCATTTGCCTTTATTGGTTGCAACCGGTTACTCATACAAACTTCGGGAAAAAAATTGAATATCGCATCAACGTAACCGGATTGACACTGAAAACAGGGATCACAACGCGTCATCAAATACCGAAAAGAAAAGAATTTCTGGTTGAAAATAATCGCTTAAACCGCTTTAATCCCTTATTTTTATTGCAATTAAGCGCCATTTTGTTACATTCTTCTAAAAATGTATCTTTGTGAAATGAAGAAACGTACTCTGCGTTTTTCCATCTATATTCATCTAAAAACAGAACGAACATGAAGGTCTTAAAGTTTGGTGGAACATCCGTAGGTTCCATCGAAAGCATTCTGGAGGTAAAAAAGATTGTTGAATCGCAGCAGGAAGCGGTTGTGGTAGTTGTTTCGGCGTTCAAAGAAGTGACCGATCAACTCTATCATTTGGCGCATTTGGCTTCGCAAGGCGACGCATCTTACCAACACGAATTCCTGGCATTAGCACAGCGTCACATTTCAACGATTGAACATGTGGTGCCGGTTGAAAAACGCGCTTCCGTAACAGCTAAAACGACACAATTAATGGAGGAACTATCCAACATCTTGCGCGGTATTTTTCTCATTCAAGACCTTACACCCAAAATCACCGACACCATTACCAGCTATGGCGAACGGGTTTCCGCTCTGATTATCGGCCAGGTTATTGACGAAGCTGTGACGTATGACTCGCGTCAGTTTATCAAAACCATGCCGCAGTTTACCAAACATATCGTCGATTTTGAACATACCAACGCCCTCATACATGAACTTTTCAGCAAAGAATTGCCGGTAATCGTTTGTGGCGGATTTATTGCCACTGACAAAGAAACCGGCAACATTACCAACTTGGGACGAGGCGGTTCCGATTACACGGCGGCCATTTTAGCGGCAGCGCTGAATGCTACCAGCCTGGAAATTTGGACAGATGTCGATGGCTTTATGACTGCCGATCCGCGCATCATCAACAATACCTACGTGATCGAAAAACTTACCTTCACGGAAGCTATGGAGTTGTGTAACTTCGGAGCGAAGGTGATTTATCCTCCGACCATTTATCCGGCTTATCACAAAAACATCCCGATTCGCATCAAGAACACCTTCAATCCCACAGCGCCAGGTACCTATATCTCATGCGATCATTCAAACGATATTGGGAAATCGATCAAAGGCATTTCGTCCATCAACGACACCTGTTTGATAACGGTTCAGGGGTTGGGCATGGTAGGCGTTATCGGGGTAAATTACCGCATCTTCAGGGCATTGGCAAAAGCCGGTATCAGCGTGTTTTTGGTTTCGCAAGCCTCGTCGGAAAACAACACGTCGTTTGCCGTACGTAACAGCGATGCCGATTTGGCCGTCAAGGTATTGGACGAAGAGTTTGCCAAAGAGATTGAACAAGGCGAGATGAACAATGCTCTTGCCGAAAAAGAGTTGGCCACGGTTGCCATCGTGGGAGAAAACATGAAACGCACGCCGGGCATTGCCGGAAAACTTTTCGGAACGTTGGGACGGAATGGCATCAATGTCATTGCTTGTGCACAAGGCGCTTCCGAAACCAATATCTCGTTTGTCACCGATCTGAAATCGTTGCGCAAAGCGTTGAACGTCATTCACGATTCGTTCTTCTTGTCCGATTATCAGGTACTGAATGTTTTCCTTATCGGTACCGGAACGGTTGGGGGTAGTTTATTGGAGCAAATCCGCCAACAACAGCCCAAATTAATGGCAAAAAAAGGGTTGAAACTCAACGTGGTGGGCATCGCCAACGCCGAAAACGCTCTTTTCGACCGGGACGGCATTCAACTCGATCAATATCAGGAAAAACTTCTGACCAACGGTAAACCCACATCACCCGAATTGTTGCGCGACGAAATTTTGGGCATGAACATTTTCAACTCTGTGTTTGTCGATTGCACCGCCAGCCCCGAAGTGGCATCTATCTATAAAGAATTGCTGTCGAACAACGTGTCGGTGGTTGCCGCCAACAAGATTGCAGCTTCATCGGAGTATGCAACCTATGCCGAACTGAAGTCTATTGCCGGCAAACGAGGCATCAAATTCTTGTTCGAGACCAATGTGGGAGCCGGATTGCCCATTATGAACACCATCAACAACCTGATCAACTCCGGCGACCGTATCCTGAAGATGGAAGCCGTGCTTTCGGGTACCCTGAACTACATTTTCAACACGATAAGCGCCGAGAATACCCTCAGTAAGACCATCAAAATGGCGAAAGAAGCCGGCTATTCGGAACCCGATCCGCGTATCGACTTAAGCGGAAAAGACGTCATCCGTAAACTCATCATTTTAAGCCGTGAAGCGGGATATAAAGTGGAGCAATCAGACGTGGCATGTCATCTGTTTATCCCCGATCGCTATTTTCAAGGCACGCTGGAAGATTTCTGGAAAACAATCGGCGAGTTGGATGCCGAGTTTGAACAACACCGTCAACGATTAGAAACTGAACACAAGCGACTCCGTTTTGTAGCCACGATGGAAGAAGGCAAATGCCGTGTCGGCTTGCAGGAAGTGGGACTGCACCATCCGCTCTACGACTTGGAAGGCAGTAACAACATTCTGATGTTGACCACTGAACGTTACAACGATTACCCCATGATTATTAAAGGATATGGAGCCGGCGCCAATGTAACCGCAGCCGGTGTTTTTGCCGACATTATCAGCATTGCCAACATTCGATAGCTATACTACGAAAAATCAAAGGTGTTAAGTTCCTTTTTTTGCCTTTGACACTACGGCATGGTACCTATTGGTCGCCATGCCGTTTTCTGTGCTTCCTTCTGATCTCATCCCTGCCTTCTTCAAAGTGAAAAGGAGTCACAAATTTCGTGCATCAGGATATTGTTGTCCTATTCTGCCAACCTCGGCCCAATTGGCTACCCCTGACCCCTAAAGGGGAAACAAATCTGCTCCTCCGGTTTTCATTTCGTTATCCATCATCCCATTTCCAAATCTACAGATTAACAGATTCCTGCTGCCTTAACAGCTTCAGACTTAAAGACTCTGAGGTTTTATTGCCTATTGTCTCTGAGGTTCCCTATTGCCTTGCAGTTTCCAATTCCTTCTGCCTTAAAGACCTCTCCCAACCTCCCCAAGGGGAGGAGTCAGAACGGCATAGTTTCCGATTCCTTTGAGTTTAATAGCTTAAGCCTTTAGCCTCTGTAGTGTTCGTTAAGCGAAGCCGAAACTGCTCGTTGAGCGAAACCGAAACGAGTCGCCCGAAGGCTCATTTTGTGTGGAATTTATTCAAAGATGGGAACGAAAAACGCTATTAAAGACGTTTCAGTCGCCCGAAGGCTCATTTTTTGTGGAATAAAACTGGAAGAGTATAATAATACTCCTCATAGGTTTCAGTCGCCCGAAGGCTCATTTTTTGTGGAATT
>DAIDKM010000053.1 GCA_027450045.1 Paludibacter sp.
ACCGCCGTATACCGAACGGTACGTACGGTGGTGTGAGAGGACAGAGAGCGAACTAATCGCTCTCTTCCTACTCGATTGGATATTTGTTCCACTAATCACAACCCTTTAGTGATGAAAAATGGGATGAACATATCAAGATTCACCTGTAATTACTTGATAATATTGAGGGCTATCAACAAAATGACGAGCAATATGCCTATTAGAGATGAGATGAACAGATAATCGGCAATGGTTTCGAGCCGTTTCTCTCTTTTTCCATTCTTCGTGCGGATGGAGCTGAATGAAATGACACATGTCAACGTTAAAAGAACCGCGATGACGGAAGTGAATTTATCAATGTCGTGTGTTTCTGTTCGATTGGCAATGTGAAGCGAAGTGATGACAAACAAACAAAATCCCAGCAGATTGGCGGATGTGTTTAAGATGTGTTGCGATGTGAAATTAGCCATGACGTTTATTTATAAAAGCGTTTCATCGGAATGAAAACGCATGTTTTACCTGTTACAAAAATAATCGTTTTTGCCTCTTTTCGTCATTTTGGCATGGAAAACATTTTCGGCGTCCGATCAAAGCCTTTCAATTTAGAAATATAGGTTGTACTTTTGCAAACGGAATAGCGCTTATCAATCCATTTCTTCATGCACGTTTCTTCTAAATCGTCATTTTTCTTTCTTCTCGCGTTTGCTGCGATAATCAGCATTTATTCGTGCGCCAATCGGGGACTCGGACCGACAGGCGGCCCCAAAGATTTGACGCCTCCAGTCGTGTTGAAAGTAACGCCACCGGACAAGACGACTAATTTTCATGGAAAACGTGTTGAAGTGCAATTTAATAAAATCGTGCAGTTGGATCATCCGCTGGATAAAATCGTGATTTCGCCGCCACAGACGGAACAACCTTCAGCTGTATCGACCGGAAGACGCGTTACGGTCACGTTCAACGATACGTTGAAAGACAACACCACGTACACCATTGATTTTGATGGTTCTATCAAGGATTATAACGAAGGCAACGTGTTGAAACATTTCACTACCTCGTTTTCCACAGGCTCCACCATTGATTCCATGCAGGTGGGCGGCATTGTTCTCGACGCCCGCAATTTGAATCCCGTTCCCGAGGTCTTGACTGGCATTTATTCCAATCTTGCCGATTCAGCTTTTACGCATCTGCCCATGATGCGCATTGGTAAAACCTCCGAAACAGGTCGTTTTTCCATTTTGGGAATGAAGCCGGGTACGTATCGCGTTTATGCCTTGAAAGATATGGACGGCGATTACAAGTTCAGCCAACCCGGCGAAGGCATAGCGTTTAATGAAACGCCCATTCACACCTCATTCAAGATGGATGTGTATAACGACACCATCCGTAAAGATTCCGTCACCATTGACACCATCAAACAAGTGCCTTACGTGCATTATATGCCCGATACGTTGACGTTGCTCTATTTTCATGAAGAGTTTTTCAGGCAGCGCTTAGTAAAAGCCGAACGCCCTACGGACGACAAAGTGATACTCTATTTCAGCGCTCCTAACGATACGTTGCCTCATTTGAACCCTCTGGGATTTCAGTGGAAAACGCCTCCCTTGTTGCAGCAAAGCCTTCATAAGGACACGCTCACCTATTGGTTTACGGATACGTTGGCGGCGAAAACCGATACCCTGCGTTTTGTACTTCATTACGCCAAATCCGACTCAATTGGAAAATTGGTTCCGACGCTCGACACGCTGCTATTGCGGCGGCATGATATACAGCGAACGAAAATGATGAAAAAAGCGCCAAAGCTACGCAAAGGAGAGAAACCACCGAAACCTGTCATCGAAACTGCCAAAATAGAGACGAATGTTTTGCAGACGATGGAGATGGCCGAACCTATTCGTTTGAGTTTTTTGTCACCCGTTTTAGAGACGGACAGCGCCAGAATTCATCTGTATCAAAAGGTGGATTCGTTGTGGAAGCCGGTGCGTTTTACCTTTCACAAAGATGATGATGTCGGGTTGAATTTCACGATAACTTATCCTTATCAACCGGATGAGTCATTTAAGCTTGCGATCGATTCGGCTGCTTTTCGCGATCTACACGGGTTGTGGAGTGATAAATACCAAGCAATCTTCAAAGTGAGAGCGTTGGAAGAATATTCGTCGCTGATCATTCACCTGACCAACCCGATGCCACATGCGGTGTTTGAATTGCTCGATGCCAACGACCAGGTATTGCGCACCATGAAAGAGCAAGCCGATAATAATTCCACGTTTCAATACGTGATGCCGGGAACTTATTATTTGCGACTTTTTGTCGATTCGAATGGCAATGGGAAATGGGATACGGGCGATTTTGCAAAGAAAACAGAGCCTGAGAAAGTGTATTATTTCCCTGAAAAAATTGTGTTACGCGTCAATTGGGATGTGGAAGAAGATTGGAATCCAACGGCAATCCCTTTGTATAAACAGAAACCCAAAATTCTGATTAAAAAGGAAACGACTCCGACATCTCCGGGAGGTTATTAACAAACTACTCTAAAAGGCGTACAAAATACAAATTTGTGCGCCTTTTCTTTGCTCTTATTTTCCAAAAAAAATCTATTCTGGTCACCGTTTCCAGTTGATCGATTTTTTTGTTTTTACTAAATCACATATTGTCAATATCTTATTTGGCTTAACGAAAGTTGGTTTCCATATAATTATTTTTTGCACTAAACAAAATATTCACTTCTCTCTTGCTATATTTGTGGCGCCGTTTCAACACACATAAGAAAAAATGAATTGGTTTTCTGTCTGTTGTATGTAATTGGCAACCTTGGTGTAACCGGAAATGAGATGCCTGAAAGAGCAGGCAGTTTTTATATTGTTTCAATTTATAAAATAAATCGTTATGTCAAATTTAGTTTCAGCTACGTTTTCGCCGGAAGACGAGCAAACAGCCATGGATTTAATTGCACAAATCAGTGCAAAATTGCCTTTTTGTATCAAACTCACGCCCGATCAACGCAAACGGCTTCCAAAGCTCGATGATGGGCGCATCCCTTTTGTCGATAAGGGACTGGACTTTGGGCTACAACAACCAAAGGTGTTGCCTCCTTTTATCGATCTGACAGAGATGAAAAAGGATATTGATTTCGTGAAGGCTACCCGCAGGGTAGGAGCTGCATTGATGAGTCTTGCCGAAATGTTGGACGATACACGAATGGCTGCCGGCAGCGATGCTTACCAGGCTGCCCTTAGTATTTATGCTTCAGCAAAGTCTGCCGCCAAGCAGGAGGTGCCCGGCACCCAAACCATTGTGGACGAAATGGGAAAACTCTTCGAAGGACAAGGAAAAAATGCTGCGGCAAGTGTACCCACCACTAAATAGAATAAAATTACCTAAAATGGGGGGTACTCCCAAAGTATCCCCATCTATAAAATGAGCGTTCTTGATACTTATAAATAAATACGATTATGAAAGCAAAAAAAATGCTATTGACTCTGTTGCTTATAATTGTAACAATGGGGTGTGAGGATAATACCGGTAAAAAAGATTGCGGATGCAATAATGGCGTAGTTCTGTCAAATGTAACTTATGATAGCTTTGGCGGTCGCGCCTACCATGCTCAACTGTTTTTCGATACATTGCGACACAATAATGCATGGTTCGTATTGATCAACTTTCCGGATTCTCTTTTGGTGGGAGGAGTACCGCAAGAAGCGCTCTTAAAGATATGCAATATTGACCTGCCTGCTATTAGCATAATTACAGATACGCTTACGAATAAATACAAGGGAGCTTCAATCTTATTCTCAGGGAAATTAAAAGCATTATGTCCCGGAGAAGATTTTGTAGGAGTTCAAATTCCTGAAAGCCATATTTCTCAAAATTATGTTATCATTGATTCACTCAAAAAGAATTGACCTTTTCCCGTCGGATGCTCATGTGGGAATTGTAGATATATGCACTAGAGACAAACCCCGTTAAAACAGGAGAGTTCGAATTAGCCTTAAAAATACATTATAATCAGATGAAAACACTCTTTGTGGTCTTTATTTCAATTGCCACTATGGCTCATGCACAATTCACAGAGCATCATTTTATGTATGTAAGCGGAGCGCTCACCGGAGGTAACTATTTTGGTGGAAGTTTAATGATCAATTATGTCTATAATGATCAATATTCGTTTCAGATAAGATCTTCCCATTTTATTCGATCGTCAAAGTCGAAGCCGTCCGATTACATTAGCGGTGTATTTAGTTTGTTAAGTTTGGAAACGCTGCCTTATGATCAAGTTACCTCGTATGGTTTTTTGGTAGGAAAAGTCAAGAACTTAAATGAAAAAGGTACCATCCGGTTCAATTTGAGAGGAGGCGTTTCCTACTCATTCTTCAAAGAGCCATTCAATTGGCAGAAAGTTGACAATGGATTTCTGTCGCCGAATTATACGTTTGATTATAGAACACAGAAGGTCGTTAGTCTCGATATTAATCCCGAAATAGAATTTCCTATCACACGCTTTTTCGGCCTTTCAACATCGCCGTTTGTAGAACTTAACACAAAAACCATTGTTTGGGGTATTGAAATAAAAACTTTATGGGGTATTTTGCGAAAAAGCAACAAACACAAGACTCATAAGCAGCCTAATTTAGATGAAGTTAGCTTCCTTCCACTTGCGGTTAATATGCAAGTGATGCCATTGTAGATACACCGTACATGGCCTATCTACAATGAGTTTACAATTTATTCAGGCAGCCATTTCCGCAGTTCCATGACGGTTATTCCGCGTTGAGCGGCATATTTTTCCCGTTGATCTTGCCCAATCTTCCCGATCATAAAATAACGTGCCTGAGGATGGGCAAACACTAAGCCGCTTACCGATGCGTTGGGCATCATCGCTCCGTTTTCGGTGAGTTGAATGCCAATATCGGACAGATGCAACATTGGATCAAGCTCAAAAATGATGGATAGGTCGGGTAGGGAGGGATAACCCACAGCCGGACGTATGCCCTGGTAACGTTCCTTCAACAGTTCGGTTTCCGAAAGCGCTTCTTCAGGCGCATAACCCCACGCGTTTTGGCGGATGTGTAAATGAATGTATTCCGCAGCCGCTTCAGCCAATCGGTCGGTAAGCGACTGAATCAGTAAAGCCGTGTAGTCGTCGCCGCTTCCGGCCAACTCTTTCGACAGTATTTCAGTTCCTGCAATGCTGGTCGAAAATGCGCCTATATAATCCCGTTTTCCTGTATTTTCGGGAAGAATAAAATCGGCCAATGATAAGTTGGGTTGGCCGTCCGTTTTAAGCGTTTGTTGCCTGAGCACAGGAATGGATAGCGTTTTGTCGCTGGTGTGAACAATCAACGCATCTTTATCGTTCGTTGCATTGGCCTCGAAGAAATCGAATACCGTTTTTGCCACGATGCCTTTTTCTTGTAACAGAGAAAGCACATCTTGTGCATCATGAAACAGTTTTAAGGCTTGTTTGGCTTTTTCCTGTTCTTCGGGTGGGTAGCTGTTGATCCATCCGGTTTCGCAGGCGATGCACCGGTCGATAGAAACAATATCGGGATAGTTGCCCGGCAACCGCCATGCTTTGAAGAAGAAGCGCCAATCAATATAAGGAAACAGCGAGTCAATGGAAATTTCTATGATTTGCTTTTCAAAATGAGTTGGTTTAAGCGGTTTGTATTCGCTCCAATTGATTTGCAACGAGTTCTTCAACGCTTCGGCAAGAGAAAGCAAGGGGGCAGCATGTTGCTCTTTGTTTACCAAAACAGCTTGTTCGGCACGTATTTCTTCGGCAAACGTTTCATAAAGATGCGGGTTGAGCAAACGGCCTAAAGCAATGACGGCTTGCGACGCATCGCGCGAATGACTCACCACGTTGGCGGCATAGTGCGGGGCAATTTTCAGCGCGGTATGAATCTTGGAAGTGGTAGCGCCTCCAATAAGCAACGGGATGGTAAATCCGGCTTTTTGCATCGCTTCGGCTACGTGCGACATCTCTTCGAGTGATGGCGTAATCAATCCGCTCAAACCAATAGCGTCGGCCTGATTGTCGATAGCGGCTTGCAGAATCTTTTCGGAAGGTACCATCACGCCCAGATCAATCACCTCGTAATTGTTGCACGCGAGGATCACGCCTACAATGTTTTTCCCGATGTCGTGCACATCGCCTTTGACAGTAGCCATGACAATTTTTCCGGCTTTCTTCACTTCGGCGCCTTTCTGATAGGTTTCAA
Source organism: Paludibacter sp. (assembly GCA_027450045.1). Classification (GTDB taxonomy): domain Bacteria; phylum Bacteroidota; class Bacteroidia; order Bacteroidales; family Paludibacteraceae; genus Microbacter. Next base: position 6,204 of record DAIDKM010000053.1, read on the forward strand.
TGTGCGGTTGAAGAAAAGCGACGGCTTGTTTCATGACGCGTGCAGTCTTCACCACTTGCGGAAGAAACATTTTCCCCTCGCCGAACAGTTGTCCCACAATGCCCATTCCTTCCATCAACGGTTGTTCGATGATCATCAGCGGATTGTCATATACAGTAAGCGCTTCCGTTAAATCTTCTTCGAGGTAGGTGTTCAATCCCTTTACTAAACAAGTTGCCAAACGTTCGTTGAGCGAAAGCGAGCGCCACGCCTCTTCTTTCACTGCCGTTTGGGTGGTTGTGCCTTCCGCTTTCAGTTTCTCTGCCATTTTAATCAACCGTTCGGTAGCATCCGGACGACGATCGAAGAGGACATCTTCCACTATTTCGAGCAGTTCTTTATCAATGGATTCGTACACCTGTAACATGCCCGCATTCACGATTCCCATATCCATACCGGCGCGAATGGTGTGATAGAGAAAGGCGGAGTGCATGGCTTCACGCACTTTGTTGTTTCCACGAAATGAGAACGACAGGTTGCTGACGCCGCCGCTCACTTTGGCAAACGGTAAATTGCTTTTGATCCATTCGGTGGCATGAATAAAGTCAATTGCGTAGCGATTGTGTTCTTCCATGCCCGTGGCAATAGCCAAAATGTTGGGGTCGAAAATAATGTCCTGAGGTGGAAAACCAACGGTTTCGGTCAGTAGCTTATAGGCCCGCGAACATATTTCGATACGACGTTCTAACGTGTCGGCCTGTCCTTTTTCGTCAAATGCCATCACAACCGCAGCAGCACCATATTGACGAACCAAACGGGCGCGTTGTAGGAAGGTTTCTTCTCCTTCTTTCAAGCTGATGGAGTTGACGATGGATTTTCCCTGCACGCATTTCAAACCCGCTTCAATGACTTCCCATTTTGAGGAATCCACCATTACCGGAACACGTGCTGCATCGGGATCGGACATCAAGCTGTTCAAAAAAGTAACCATTTCAGTCTTGGCATCCAGCATAGCATCGTCCATGTTAATATCCAATATCTGAGCGCCATCGTCCACTTGTTTACGGGCAATGACAACGGCTTCGTCGTATTTTTTTGCTTCAATCAGTTTCAGGAAATTGCGCGATCCGGCCACATTGCATCGTTCGCCAATGTTGACAAAGTTATTTTCGGGTGTTATTTCAAGCAGTTCCAATCCCGACAAATGGGTGTGAGGCGAAGGAGCCGGAACGGTGCGAACGGAGGCCCCTTCCAACAGTTTGTTGTACGCGGCGATGTGTGCCGGCGTCGTCCCGCAACATCCGCCAATGATGTTGACTAATTTTTCGTCAATATACTCTTTGATTTGCACGGCCATCCGTTCGGCTGTTTCGTCGTAGTCGCCAAGCTGATTGGGCAATCCTGCGTTGGGATGTGAGCTGACATACCAAGGCGCCAAAGAAGAAAGTTCCTCTAAATAAGGCTTTAAGTCGCGCGCTCCAAAGGAGCAATTCAACCCAACCGAGAGCAGAGGAGCATGTTCGATGGATGCTAAGAAAGCGCGAATGGTTTGCCCGGAAAGAGTGCGTCCGCTTTTATCGGCAACCGTGGCCGAAAGCATTAACGCGACGGTGCGTCCGGTAGATTGCATGGCTTGCTGAGCCGCAACGATGGCAGCTTTTGCATTCAACGTATCGAAAATGGTTTCTATAAACAGGGCATCAACGCCACCTTCGATTAACGCTTCCATCTGTTCGCGATAGGCATCGGTTAATTGATCGAAGGTGATGGCGCGCATGGCAGGATTGTTTACATCGGGCGAAAGCGAGGCTGTTTTATTCGTCGGGCCAACGGATCCGGCCACGAAGCGAGGCTTGTCAGGCGTTTGTCGGCTGTATTCGTCGGCTTTTTTGCGGGCTAATTGGGCTGCTGCCAGATTGATGGCGTGTACCTCAGCTTCCATGCCATAATCGCTCAACGAGATACGTTGCGCATTAAAGGTATTGGTTTCGATGATGTCAGCGCCGGCTTCGAGGTACCCGCGATGAATTTCGCCAATGATATCCGGTTGTGTCAAACAAAGTAAATCGTTATTTCCTCTTTGTGATTTTGGAGCATCCTGAAAAAGCGATCCGCGAAAGGCAGCTTCAGTCAGCTTATGTTTTTGAATCATGGTTCCCATAGCGCCGTCGAGTATCAGGATACGCCGGGTTAATTCTTCTTGTAACGTCATGATTATGTATGTTTAGTGTTGTTTAGTGTGTGCGATACAAAATAACTCAAAGCTCAGAGCGCCTCTTCCGGTTGAAGAGAGATTGGCGTCTTGTTGTAAATTTTCACCCAGTTGACTAATCCGTAAATTCCCATCAGGAGAAAAATGAAATATTCAAAGGAGAAAAATTGAATGCCTTTCAACGAATACATTACGGTGCATATAGCGTCGACCACAATCCAGAGAATCCAATTTTCGATGCGTCGTTGCGCTAACATCCAATTGGCTAAGATGCTCATCACGGCCACAAAGGAATCGGGATAAGGATAGGCTGCCGGTTTGGGAAAAGCTATCGGGAACAATTGATGGATATGGCTCATAAAATAGCCTATCCCGATAGTACCCACCACGATCAACGAGGTGTGAATAACCCTTCCTCGTGTTGTCAGATAGGTAATGGGTGTCTGTTCTCCCTTTTTCTTCCCGTACCAATAAATCCAGCCATAAATGCCGGTAATGAAATAGTATATTTGCAAAAACATGTCGCTATACAAACTTACCTGATAAAATAATAAAAAGGAAAGGATGAAATTGACGATACCAATTGGCCAGGACCAGATGTTCGATTGGGTTGCCAGCAAGACGGCAACCAACCCTGTGATGGTTCCTAAGAATTCCACCATGCTCATTTTGTATCCCCAAATCTCCACCAATACGTTGTTAATGCTAAAGAAATCAGTCATATTTTGGCGCTGAAAAAGTGCAATGCTTACGTGCGTTTTGCTACTACAAAAGTACAATACACAGGGCGCAATCGCAAATGAGCTGCTGAACCTGTTTTGCAAACGAACCAATCCGATGATTATTTGGTTTTGATGCCACGAAATGAGAGTAATAATTGTTAAATGAAATATCCGTTTTACGTGATTTATCCAAACATTTTCTGTACCTTTGCACACACTAAAAACATATAGAATGAGTGATAAAAAACAGATTAAAACTGCCTTTGTTTCAGTCTATCACAAAGAAAATTTGGATGACATCGTTCTCACGCTACATGCTCAAGGAGTCTCATTTATTTCCACCGGAGGTACTCAAACCTTTATCGAGTCGTTGGGCGTTCCTTGTCAGGCTGTTGAAAGTTTAACAGGCTATCCTTCCATTTTTGGTGGACGAGTTAAAACCCTGCATCCCAAAGTATTTGGCGGTATTCTTTACCGGCGCGACGTTGAAGAAGATCTTGCACAAGTAACTCAATATGAAATCCCTACCGTTGATTTGGTGATTGTCGATTTATATCCATTTGTCGAAACCGTTGCCTCCGGAGCTTCCGATGAGGCGATTGTGGAAAAGATAGACATTGGCGGTATTTCATTGATCCGCGCTGCTGCCAAAAACTTCCGCGACGTGGTGATTGTGGCATCGCAAGAACAATATCAACCATTTCTCGATATAATTCATGATAATGGCGCGGTGACCACGCTCGAAGAACGTACCTATTTTGCCAAAGAAGCCTTTGCGGTTTCTTCAGGCTATGACACGGCTATTTTCAACTATTTCGATAACAACGAGGGAAGCAAGTTCAGAGTGGCCGAAGACAATGCCAAAGTGTTGCGTTACGGAGAAAATCCTCACCAACAAGGCGTTTTTTATGGCGAACTACAGGAAATGTTTCAACAATTGCAAGGCAAGGAAATTTCGTACAATAACCTGCTCGATATTGATGCTGCCATACGTTTAATCAACGATTTTGATGATACAACGTTTGCCATTCTGAAGCATAACAACGCTTGCGGGCTTGCATCGCGCGCTACTTTGTTGGAAGCATGGAAAGCGGCTCTCGAAGGCGATCCTGTTTCTGCTTTTGGTGGTGTGTTGATTACCAATGCGATTGTTGATAAAGCTACTGCAGAAGAGATTAACAAGATATTCTTTGAAGTGATCTTGGCTCCCGATTATGATGTGGAAGCGCTTGAAATATTGACACAGAAAAAAAATCGCATCATTCTGGTGCTTCAAGAAGGGAAATTGCCTGTCAAACAATTCCGTTCTGCGCTCAATGGTATATTGGTGCAAGATCAGGATCAACATGTAGAAAATGCTTCCGATTTGAAAGTAGTGACCGAAAAAGCACCTACAGAAGCTGAAATTGAAGACATGCTTTTTGCCAATAAAATTGTGAAACACAGTAAATCGAATGCCATTGTGTTGGCAAAGAACAAACAATTGTGCGGTAGCGGTGTCGGGCAGACATCGAGAGTCGATGCGTTGCGCCATGCTGTTGAAAAAGCACATGCTTTCAATCTTTCATTGCAAGGCGCCGTGATGGCTTCCGATGCTTATTTTCCTTTTTCTGATAGCGTTGAAATTGCACATCAGGAAGGTGTTACTGCTATTATTCAGCCCGGGGGGTCCATCCGCGATAAGGATTCGGTTGATGTGTGCAATGCAAACAAACAATCGATGGTAACCACAGGCATCCGTCACTTTAAACATTAAGACTAACAGACTAATCATTTAACCAAACAAATATGGGATTATTTTCATTAACCCAAGAAATAGCTATTGACTTAGGCACGGCCAATACCATCATTATTCATAATGATAAGATTGTGGTCGATCAGCCTTCAGTCGTAGCTTTGGATCGTCGCACCGATAAGCTGATTGCTGTCGGTGAACGCGCCCGCCAAATGCAAGGCAAAGTGCACGAAGACATTCGTACCGTTCGCCCGTTGCGTGATGGCGTTATTGCCGACTTTTTTGCTGCCGAATTGATGATTCGCGGCATGATTAAAATGATGCAGACACAAAAAACTTTTTTCACTCCTTCGTTGAAAATGGTTGTTTGTATTCCGTCGGGCAGTACCGAAGTTGAAATTCGTGCAGTGCGCGACTCATCGGAACATGCCGGTGGACGCGAAGTGTATATGATTTATGAACCGATGGCTGCTGCTATTGGTATCGGTCTCGATGTCGAAGCACCTGATGGCAACATGGTTGTGGATATCGGGGGTGGAACGACCGAAATAGCCGTTATTTCACTTGGCGGCATCGTAACCAATAAATCGATTCGCATTGCCGGTGATGATTTGACTGACGATATCGTGGAGTACATGGGACGTCAACACAATATGAAAGTGGGCGAGCGTACGGCGGAAATGATTAAAATCAATGTGGGCGCTGCTTTGACGTCTTTGGAAGATGCTCCCGAAGATTACATCGTTCGCGGGCCAAACCGTATGACTTCTTTACCGATGGAAGTACCCATTTCGTATCAGGAAATTGCCCATGCGTTGGATAAAACCATTTCAAAAATTGAAACGGCTGTGTTGAGCGCACTGGAACAAACGCCTCCTGAGTTGTATGCCGATATTGTACATAACGGTATTTATTTAGCCGGTGGCGGCGCTTTGTTGAAGGGATTGGACAAGCGGTTGGAAAGCAAAATGAACATTCCTTTCCACATTGCCAATGATCCACTGCATGCAGTAGCTCGCGGTACCGGTGTGGCATTGAAAAATGTCAATCGATTCTCTTTCTTATTGCGATAAATCGCAGCCGTAAAGAATAAGCATGGAACAACTGCTCCGGTTTTTGATGCGCTATGGAGGAACTTTTCTGTTTGTCATCTTAGAAGTTTTCTCCCTTCTCATCGTTGTGAACCAAAACAGTTTTCAACATGCTTCTTTTTTGTCGTCAAGTAACCAGGCTGCAGCGTCAATTTTGAATGCTGAAAGCTCCATTACTTCCTACTTCGGCTTAGAGAATACGAATCGTCAGTTAGCTATCGAAAACACAGCGCTTCAAAATCGTGTGGCGTTGTTGCAAGGCAGGTTAGAATTGTTGAAAGATTCAACCCATGGTGATTTGCAAATTGCTCCTGATCAGGCATATCATTATGTTTCTGCTAAAGTAATCGGTAACAGCATTAATAAGTTACAGAATTACATCACCCTGAACAAAGGAAAATTAGATGGCGTTAAACCGGAAATGGGTGTAGTCAACGACCAGGGCGTGGTGGGCATTGTAACTGCTGTGAGCGATCATTTTGCCGCAGTGATGTCGTTACTCAATTCAAAATCGCAACTCAGTTGTAAAATTAAGCGTACCAATGACTTTGGGCGTTTGGTATGGAACGGAATTGATAGTGATTATGCCCAGTTGCTGGAAGTGCCGCGTCATGCTGATGTGCGGGTAGGCGACACGTTGATTACAAGCGGATTCTCGGCAATTTTTCCTGAAGGTATTCCGGTTGGCATCGTCACACAATCGTCACGGCCTTCCACTTCTTCCTATTATGACATAACCGCAAAGCTTTCCACCCGATTTAGAACGTTGACTTATGTCAAGGTGATTCAATATCAAAATAAGGAAGAGTTGCAAACGGTACAAAAGGAGGGTGAACAATGAGTGGCAGCCAATTCCTAAAACATTTTATCCGGTTTGTAGTCCTAATCATACTACAAGTGGCTATTTTCGATAACATTCGATTTCTGGGATATATCAACCCCTTGCTTTATATCTGGTTCATTCTCGGATTGCCTTCCACCATCAACCGTTCGCTGCTTTTGATTCTTGCTTTTATCACCGGCACCATTCTGGATATTTTCTCCAATACTCCCGGTATGTATGCTTTTGCAACGGTTTTTGTTGCCTATTTTCGTACTCCTTTACTCAAATTGGTGGTTCCACGCGACGATGTGTCTTCTTCGTATGAACCATCTTTAAAATCGTTGGGCTTTCCTGTTTTTCTAAAATATGCCGCTGTTTTAATCGTTCTGTTGCACCTGTTGCTCTTTACGCTCGAAGCTTTTTCGTTTGTCAATTATGAATTGGTTTTGATGAAAACGATTATAAATTCTTCCTTAACGCTATTGTTGGTGTTGAGTCTTCAAAAAACAAAGACATAATGATTAATGACAAACTACAAAACCGGAAATTTGTTATCGGTGGTTTGATCGTTTTAGTGGTATTCATTTATGCAATTCGACTACTCTCGCTACAGGTGTTTACCTCTTCTTATAAAGTGTTGGCTGATGACAATGCCTTTTACAAGCGTATCCTTTTCCCGTCTCGCGGGTTGATTTATGATCGTTACGGGAAATTGTTGGTTTACAATCGTCCGGCGTATGACATCATGGTTACCATGAAAGAGATTTCGAATCTGGATACGACGGATTTTTGCAATACGGTGGGCATTACCAAAGAGTGGTTTGTCCAACGCATGAATGACATCAAAGACCGACATATCAATCAGGGATATTCTCCTTATACTCCTCAAGTATTCATTACGCAGGTTCTGCCTGATGATTATGCCCGTTTGATGGAGAAATTGTTTCATTTCCCCGGGTTCACGGTGCAACGGCGTTCGGTGCGCGATTATGCTTATGATGTAGCCGCTCATACGTTAGGCTCAATTGGCGAAGTATCGCGTACAACGATTGAAAATGATCCGTATTATAAACCGGGCGATTATGTCGGCATTTCGGGTGTTGAAAAAAGTTATGAATCGGTGTTACGTGGCGAAAAGGGAGTACAAATCTTGTTACGCGATTCGCGTGGTCGCATCAAAGGAAGTTACGATGATGGAAAATACGATCAACAACCGGTTACCGGAAAAGATATTACGTTGAGTTTGGATGTTGAACTTCAGATGTTGGGCGAAAAACTGATGCAAGGAAAGCGTGGAAGCATTGTGGCTATCGAACCTTCGACAGGACAAATCTTAGCGATGGTTTCGGCACCAAGTTATGACCCGAAATTAATGGTAGGGCGCCAACGCTCACAGTTGTTTCAACAGCTCAATACCGATCCCGAGAGACCGCTTTTAGATCGCTCGATCATGGGACGTTATCCGCCGGGTTCTACCTTCAAAGCGGCTAATGCCTTGATTTTACAACAAGAAGGAATTACTACCAAAGATACGCGGGTGGCATGCCATGGTGGGTATTTTGTTGGCCATTTCAAAGTAGGTTGTCATATTCACCCTTCGCCGCTCGATTTGGAAGGGGCAATCGCTTATTCGTGTAATACCTATTTTTGTACTGAGTTTCGTGCAATGCTCGACAGCAAAAAGTTTAAAAACATAGAACAATCTTTTAATGCATGGCGTAAGGATATTTTGACATTTGGCTTTGGCCAAAAATTAGGGATTGACTTGCCAAATGAAAATAGTGGCTTTATTCCTACAACAAAAACGTATAATCGCGAACATGGCAGAAGGCGGTGGACATCTCTTAATATTGTTTCGGATGCTATCGGACAAGGTGAAATCATTGCTACACCATTACAAATCGCTAACTTATGCGCGTTAGTCGCTAATCGTGGTTATTGGATTACGCCCCATATTGTGCGCTCTATTGAGGATGGCAACATTGATCCGCGTTACTTGGTGAAACATGTTCCACCTATCGATAAATGGTATTACAATAATGTGGTTGAAGGCATGCGGCAATCGGTAATTTATGGAACATCCCGTATTGCCAGCTTTGGCGACAGCATTGTGGTTTGTGGCAAGACGGGAACGTCGCAAAATCCACCTCATAAAGACCACTCCATTTTTATGGGATTTGCGCCCATGAATCATCCGAAAATCGCCATCATGTGTATTGTCGAAAACAGTGGCTTTGGCGCTACGTATGCTGCGCCAATTGCCAGTTTGATGATGGAGTTCTATTTAACAAGAAAGATATCGCCGGCACGTCAGGGACTTGAAACAACAATGGAAAATACCTTTTTGATTCCAAATTATGGTTCGAAAAATTCAATTGTCGCACCTGCTCGATAAGTGGGTTATTCTTATATTCCTGCTCATGATCATTTTCGGATGGTTCAATGTGTATGGGGCAAGTTATGGCTTTCATCAAACTAATTTCTGGAGTTTTGAATACCGGTCGGGAAAGCAGTTGATTTGGATTGCTTGCGCATTTGTTATTGGCGGTGTTATTTTGCTGCTCGATGGTAAATACTATGAACAGTTGGCCTATATTTTCTATGCGGCGGTACTTGTTTTGTTAGCCATAACCATTGTCGTTGCGCCCAATATCAAAGGATCGCATTCATGGTTAGTGTTCGGGCCTGTCAGCTTTCAGCCTGCCGAGTTGGCAAAGTTGGCTACTGCGTTAGCTTTGGCGAAATACATTAGTCACCCGGGATTTTCACTCTCAAAACGGCAAGATGTTTGGTGGGTTTTTGGCATCATTCTCACCCCTTTTGTGCTCATCGTTTTGCAGGCTGAAACCGGTTCTGCATTGGTCTTTATGGCTTTTTTCCTTATGCTTTACCGCGAAGGGTTACCGGGTATCTTATTGTTGATTGTCTCCATTCTTATTGTACTCTTTTTAATTGTGCTCCCGTTGAGTGAAGTCCCGATATATGGTAACGTGGGTTCACTTGGTTTTTTGATTGCTCTATCCATTATCTTTCTGATTGAAATAGGCGCTGTCGTGGCTTATGAGCGCGACTGGAAAACAGCGCGTTATTTTCTTCTGGGTGGCATATTATTGTTTGGCATCGGGTTGTTGCTGCAAATGTCGTATGATGTATTGTTCAACCAAATTGCCCTGATCTTAGTCATTCTCTCGTCGCTCTATCTGATTTTTCTCTTTATCTATAAACGTAAACGGGCCTATATCTGGATTGCCTTGTTTGCCATAGGAGCTACTGTGGTTAGCTTCTCTGGCGACTATTTTTTCGATCATGTTTTGGAACAACATCAACGCACTCGGATTGAAGTTGTTTTAGGCATGAAAAACGATCCGCAAGGCGTTGGTTATAATGTCAACCAATCGAAAATCGCCATCGGTTCGGGCGGTTTCTGGGGGAAAGGCTTTTTGCAAGGCACGCAAACCAAACTGAAATATGTACCCGAACAGGATACCGACTTTATCTTCTGCACTGTAGGCGAAGAACATGGCTTTGTTGGCTCTCTCGGGGTTTTGCTGCTTTATGCACTCTTGTTGTTCCGTTTAATTTACATTGCCGAAAGTCATCGCGATACTTTTTTGCGTGTTTATACCTACAGTATCGTCAGTATTATGTTATTTCACGTGCTGATCAATGTTGGCATGGTACTTGGTTTGACGCCCGTCATCGGCATCCCGCTTCCTTTCTTTAGTTATGGAGGCTCTTCGCTTTGGTCATTCACCGTGATGCTGTTTATCCTGCTGCGATTGGATGTGTCTCAGAAAATGCGGTTTCGATAATGAAATTAGCATGTAATTTACTTACATCCAATATTATGAGAATAGTTTATCTGCGAGTTTCGTACGACCTATAAACCAAATTATTCATGTACGAATAACGTATTCTCTGCTATAAGTTCATCTCAGGTAGGCACCCTATTGAATTCCTCCTATTTTCTTACCAAAAAGTTAGTTTGTTAAACTATTATAAATGGTCGTGTTTTCTTTCGACTTCAAGGCCTGTTTTGTCCTGAAGTGCGAAAGATGCGAAAAGTGCGAAAAAATAATTTCAGTCAGTCATCTGTCGTCTAAGAATCAAGACATCCATCCATCCTTTTTTCTGAACACAACGCATTAACGTTTTATTACTATTTTACCCCGATAATTACTTCAAAAATTGCCATTGTTCGTTTTTGATGGTTTTTGTATTTTTATATCACACATAGTCAGTTGTTTACATAATCATCGCTTCAATTTCGATTTTACATATTTTATGTCCTTTTTTTTCGTTGCTTCAAAAACTACTTTTGCAGCGTGTTGCAACGAAGCAGCACATAAAAATTATCTAAAATGATAACATTAAAAATGGTACGGCGTCCAAACCCATTGGACGCAAATGCATCGAAGAAGTTTTACGTAACGCCTCAAAACGGAGGTGAAGTAACGCTCGAAAAGTTGTCTGAAATTATTTCAGATCGTTGCACGCTGACTGATGTAGATGTCCTGGCTGCGCTAACGGCTCTCGCCAAAGAGATGACAACGCAATTGATGGATGGAAAAATTGTGCGTTTCGGCAGCTTTGGTTCGTTTCAGTTAGGAATCAACAGTCAGGGTGTTGACACGGCAGATGAAATTTCACGATCGCAGGTGAAAAAGGTTCACGTGAAGTTTCGCCCGGGAAAACCCATTCAAGAACGTTT
>DAIDKM010000054.1 GCA_027450045.1 Paludibacter sp.
TTCGATCAGGCAGCAATGGGTTTTTCAACCGAGTCTGATTTTTCAACATTAGCATCTGCATCCAATTCAGGAGGATCTGTGACACTTCCGACCAACAGGGTTTCGTATGCTGAAAGTCATGATGAGTATCGTATGGGTTATAAAGCGATTACGTGGGGAGTGACGGATGTAAAGGATACAACGAATGTCATGAAACAGTTGGCAGTTTGCGGCGCTTTTGCGTTCTTAAGTCCAGGGCCACGCATGATGTGGGAATTTGGTGAATTAGGAGCCGATTATGATTCGAAAGATGCCAGCGGCAATAACATTACAAGTCCTGTGCCTGCACTTTGGAATTATCTGAATATTCCGGCACGAAAAGCGTTGCATGATACGTATGCTAAAATACTGAATTTTAGAGATCAATATCCTTCGCTATTTTCCAATCCAACAAGTTGGAGCTGGCAGGTATCGACAACTGATTGGAATAATGGCAGACGGGTTTATTTAACCAACGGATCGATTACAGCCGTTGTTTTGGGGAATTTTACGGCAACAGGATCGGTTACGGCTTATCCGGCTTTTGGGAAAACGGGTACGTGGTATGATCTTATTTCAGGACAATCACTCAATGTAACAGATCCAAATATGACCATCACGTTGCCGGAGTTCGGATTAAGCGTTTACACGGATCAACCGGTAACGTTGCCGAATCTCAATACAGCCGTGACAAATGTACCCGTTTCAACGGTGCATGTGTATCCAAATCCAACGTCGGATGACCTGTTTGTTTCGGGTGGCAATGCTGTCTCCATTGAAGTTATCAGCCTTAATGGTATTGAAATGTTGAACAAACCGTTTGAAGAAAACTCGGTTTCGCTTGGCACTTTACCGGCAGGAATGTATATAGGGCGAATTCATTTTGCTGACGGAACATCACAAGTAGTAAAAGTAAGTAAACGGTAATCTTTGTCGGGCAAACATGGTAAATGTTGGCCCGACATTATCCATTATATAAGACACACTCGTTAACCAAGAACCAATGCCTAAGCCTCAAATAACCATCAAAGATATTGCACGGGAGCTGGAAGTTTCTGTTTCCACCGTTTCCCGTGCTTTGAATGATAGTCCCGATTTAAGTAAAGCTACCAAGCAAAGAGTTCAGGATTATGCAAAATTGCATCATTACAATCCCAATTTTTTAGCTTTAAGCATCAAGAAGCGGGAAAGCACTGTAATTGGTGTCATTGTGCCGCAAGTTACACATCACTTTTTTGCTTCAGTAGTGGAGGGTATCTTAGAAGTAGCTGACAGAGAAGGATTCAGCGTTTTGTTGTTTCGATCGCATGAAGAGTATGATAAAGAAGTGCGTAGCGTGCAGCGGTTATTGTCGTCGCGGGTATGTGGCGTTTTGACGTCAGTTGCTAAAGAGACAACCCGATATGATCATTTTCAGGAGTTGGTGGACAACGATATTCCGGTGATTTTTTTCGATCGCATTTGTGTCGATATTCAGTCTAACCGTGTAGTGATTGACGATTACGCAGGAGCTTTAAGCGCGACGGAATATCTTATCAAAACAGGATGTAAACGAATCTCCTTTTTCTGTTCCCCGATGCACCTTGAAATATCGAAAAACAGGCGTGGCGGTTATGTGGATGCGTTGAGAAAACATGGCTTACCCGTGGATAACGACTTAATCAAGATATGCGATAATTATGACGATGCAATACCGGTAGCTACTGAAATGTTGCAATCGGATAATCGACCCGATGCTTTTTTTGCGGTAAATGATGAAACGGCTTTGGGTATTTTACATGCCAGCAAACTGTTGCATTTGAAAATACCCGATGAAGTGTCGATTTGCGGTTTCACGGATGGGTTTGCGGCTATCGCTTCCGATCCTCAGTTAACCACTGTAGGTCAAAATGGGTTCGATGTGGGAGTAAGCGCTATGGAGTTGTTGGTGGAACGTATTCGTTCAAATGGTGAGCCTATGTTAAAGAATCGCATTATACGCACAAAATTGGTTGTACGGGAAACGACGCGATGAAAGATTCATTTTTTACCCTTCTTGTGTCAATATATAAAATATCTTATATATAAGTTGATTTGATTTTTGCAATGTGTTTTGCACGTAAAATAAGGAGTTTTTATTATCTTGCAAAGGAAAGTGTAAAATCATAAATTGTAGATTAATAATATTTTAGTTGAAGTATATTCTCATGATACTTAATTTTTCAGTCAATTATCGCACTATTTGGGGACAGGTGATTTATGTAGAAGGTTCCTTGCCGGAGTTACACGAGGTGGAAATGCACTACCATGATGGTGAACGATGGCAAATTGAGGTTGAAGTTCCCGATAGCGTCGAAGTTTTTACGTATTCTTATTATCTTCAAAACAGTGATGGCAGCATTGCTCGTGAATGGGGAAAGCCACGTATGTTTTCGGCAAATGACCAAACCAACGTGTATCACTTGCATGATGAGTGGATGGGCATGCCTTACGATAGTTCTTTTTATTCATCGGCATTCACCAAAGGTTTTTTTGTGCGTGAACCATCCAAAGAAGAAACTCCGAAATCGTATGTCACGGCGTTAACCTTAAAAGTTTTCGCTCCGGAAATAGCGTCCGGAAAGGTTTTGGCTGTGGTTGGAAATCAAACAGTTCTTGGTCAATGGAAGATTGAAAAAGCGCGTGTTATGAGCTGTGTCCATTTCCCAGAATGGGAAGTAACAATTGACTTGTCGAAATGCAAAGCGCCTTTAGAATATAAATTTGTGGTGATTGATCCCAAGCAGTTGAAGCCACTGCAATGGGAAAATGGAGACAACCGCCATTTGGATGTTCTTCCTAAAAAGGGAGAGCATATGGTGATTACGGATGGTGTGTTTCGGGGTAATTATCCAACGTGGAGAGCTGCCGGCGTAGCGATTCCCGTTTTTGCATTGCGTACTGAAAAGAGTTTTGGCATTGGCGACTTCGGCGATTTGAAAAAGATGATTGATTGGGCTGCTAAAACAGGTCAACGCATTGTTCAGTTGCTACCGGTGAATGATACTACCATGACGCATACCTGGACAGATTCATACCCCTATAATGCCAATTCTATTTTTGCATTGCACCCACTTTACTTAGATGTGAGTGTATTCGGGTCTTTCAAAAATGAAAAAACAAATCACCATTTTGAAACGTTACAGAAACAATTGAATGCACTGGTTGAAGTGGATTATGAAGCTGTTTCGGAAGCCAAATGGGAGTTTTATCGCAAAGCATATAAAGAGCAAGGGAAAGTGGTATTTGAAACGAAAGGATATCAACAGTTTTTCCGCGATAATAGCGAATGGTTAGTCCCGTATGCCGCTTTTTGCTATTTACGTGATACGTATAAAACGGTTGATTTTCGTCAATGGGGCGAATATGCCACGTATGATCGTGAAAAAATAGAAGTTTTATGCCATAAACATTCCAAGAGTTATGATGAAATAGCCATTTATTATTTTCTGCAATACTTTTTGGATAAGCAATTGTCGGAAGCTTCGCATTACGCTCGCAGCAAAGGCGTTGTATTAAAAGGTGATTTAGCGATTGGAATCAGTCCGAATAGCGCTGATGCCTGGACGGATCCTCATTTATTCAATATGGATGCACAGACAGGTGCACCACCTGATGATTTTTCGTTTACAGGACAAAATTGGGGGTTCCCAACCTATAATTGGGAACGTATGCGTGCCGACGGATTTCGTTGGTGGAAGCGTCGTTTTACCAAAATGGCCGATTATTTCGATGCATATCGCATTGATCACTTATTGGGCTTTTTTCGCATCTGGGAGATTCCGATGGATGCTGTGCAAGGGTTATTAGGCCATTTTAGTCCGGCGCTGCCTATGTCACATGAAGAATTGCAAGCCAACGGGTTCTGGTTAGATGAGACCCATCATTTGCAACCTTATATTCGTGCGTATCAACTGCATGAAATGTTTGGAGAAAACACAGATCAAATAATCGAACAATTCCTTATTAATAAAGGAAATGGTGTTTTCGACCTGAAGCCGGAATTTAATACCCAGCGTAAAATTGAGCATTATTTCAATGAGACACAAGGCGATCCTGATATTCGTGACGGACTTTACGCTTTGGTAGCGGATGTGCTTTTTGTACGCGACAAGCAGGAAAAGAATAAGTTTCACCCACGCATAACAGCTCAATTTACCTATAGCTATCGCGCTCTTTCGGATAGTGATAAATACACGTTCGATCGCATTTATGACCACTTTTATTATCAACGGCACAACTATTTCTGGTCAGAACAAGCGTTGCAAAAGTTGCCTGATCTGATTGCCTCGACTGATATGTTGGTGTGCGCCGAAGATTTAGGCATGATACCGGCTTGCGTCCCTTATGTGATGCATCAATTACAAATGTTGAGTCTTGAGATTCAGCGCATGCCGAAAGACGCAACGGTTACATTTGCCGATACACGTCATTACCCATATCTTTCGGTTTGTACTACTTCCACTCATGATATGAGTACGCTCAGAGGATGGTGGGAAGAAGATGGCGCCATGAGGCAACGCTATTTCAACGAAGTGTTGGGTCAGTGGGGTGAAGCTCCGTTTTATGCAGAACCATGGATTTGCAAAGCCATCGTACGGAATCATTTGTGGGCGCCTTCCATGTTGACCATCTTGCCATTACAAGATTGGCTGTCGATGGACGGAGAATTGCGTCGCATCAATCCTCAGGAAGAACGCATTAATGTGCCTTCCAATCCGCGCCATTATTGGCGTTATCGTATGCATCTGACGTTGGATCAGCTCTTACAAAACGATGCGATGAATGATCAGATACGAACCATGATTTTTGAAACCGGAAGATAACGTGTAACTGACTAATTTCAAAGTTTATCTTAAGTTTGTAACACTCCTAAGGAAAAGACCTTATTTTTGCTGCTATCAATTTAATGAATTTACCATGAAGACGAAACCCAGACTTTCTACCGTCCAAATTCTGAATATGAACTTCGGATTTTTGGGCATTCAATTTGGCTTTGCGTTACAAAATGCCAATGCAAGCCGTATTCTACAAACTTTTGGCGCTGACATTCAGTCTCTCTCCTGGTTCTGGGTTGTTGCTCCTCTCACCGGTATGATTATTCAGCCCATCATCGGCCATTATTCCGATCGAACGTGGTGTCGTATGGGACGACGGAAACCTTATTTCCTGGCCGGAGGTGTCCTGGCAGCTATTGCTTTGGTATTTATGCCAAATGCAGGTTCTCTATCGGCCATTATGGCTCCGTTGATGATTGGCGCCGGAATGTTGACCATTATGAATGCGTCGTTTAATGTTGCTATGGAACCATTCCGCGCGTTGGTGGCCGATATTTTACCTGACAGTCAACGTACAAGCGGCTTTTCGATACAAACATTCTTGATTGGCATAGGCGCTGTGGTAGGGTCGTGGTTGCCTTATGTGTTGTCCGAATGGTTTGGCATTGGCAAAAATACACCGGATGGCAAGATTCCTATCAACGTGATTTGGTCATTTTATGCAGGCGCTGTGGTCATGGTGGGCGCCATTGTGTGGACTATTATGCGTACCAAAGAATACCCTCCTGAGATACAGCGATCATTTCAACCTGATAGTGAGCAAAGTCAGGTACTTGAGCATAAAGCGAAATTCATAGATATTTTCAAAGATATTGCGAACATGCCTCTCACCATGAAACAGCTCGGCCTGGTGCAGTTTTTCTCCTGGTTTGCCCTTTTTGCCATGTGGGTTTACACCACTCCTGCCGTGGCATTGCATGTATATGGAGCTGTTGACGCCAATTCGCCGGCGTATCAAAAAGCGGGTGACTGGGTAGGTATTCTGTTTGGCGTGTACAATTTGGTAGCTATGTTGTTTGCGTTGGCATTGCCTTCCATTGCCGCTAAAACGAATCGAAAAATTACCCATGCCATTTCGCTATTGCTGGGGGGACTTGGCCTGATTTCCATTTATTTCATCACTTCACCTTATTGGCTCATTTTGTCAATGGTGGGTGTAGGTATCGCATGGGCCAGCATTTTAGCCATGCCCTATGCTATCTTGGCAGGCTCTGTGCCATCCGCAAAAATGGGTGTTTATATGGGTATTTTTAATCTTTTTATTACCATTCCGCAAATTGTTAGCAGCATAGCAAATGGCCCAATTGTGAAGCATTTCTTCCATAACGATGCCGTGTATGCGCTTTTAATGGCAGGAGTCTTTTTGCTTTTAGGCGCCGTTTCTGTGATCTTTGTGAAAGATAATAACTAAGATATGTCTGATTAGTAGATCACACGATAAGGAAATTTGGAAGTTACAGGAAAAGAAGAAAATAAAAAAGAAGAAGTACTGAAGTTAATCAACTTAGATCATACAACACATGATTATGAAAAAAGACATATCGCCATATTGGACTCGCTTACTTACGGGAATCATAATTGGTTTCTTATTTTTTATGGGTGTCAGTTGCTCTAAAACAACCATTTCGACGCCCACTGTGACATCGACAACAAATATAATACAAGGCGTTGATATTTCATATTTGCCACAAATTGAACAGGCCGGCATTGTTTTGTATAATCAGGCCGGACAAGCTGAGGATATGCTTACCACGTTGAAAAATGCCGGCTGCAACACAGTGCGGCTCCGCTTGTGGTATGCACCTGCCGATGGCCATTCAGGATTTGTCGAGGTGAAGAATTTTGTACAGCAGATAAAAGCCAAAGGGATGAAAGTGTGGCTCACGGTTCACTATTCCGATACATGGGCTGATCCCGGCCATCAAACGCCGCCGCAGGCTTGGGCTAATTGTACGTTTGCAGCATTGCAAGATAGTGTTTATGCTTATACAACGCGTATTATGACTCAAATGCAACCTGATTACATTCAAATTGGAAATGAGATTAACGGTGGTCTCTTATGGCCAAAAGGTTCGATTGATAGTTTGAGTAATTTCAAGGCGTTGTTGGGCCAAGGCATTAAGGCGGTCAGAGCTGTAAACCCCAACACAAAGATTATTATTCATTTTGCCGGATTGACCGGAGCTAATTGGTTTTTCGGACAACTGGCAGGGTTGGATTATGACATGATCGGTATTTCGTATTATCCTGTGTGGCATGGCACGGATTTAACTCTTTTGCAAAGCACGTTGGCCAGTCTTGGATCAACGTATAACAAGCAAGTGGTTATTGCAGAAACGGCTTATCCATTTACTTTATTATGGAATGACGACACGAACAATATAGTGGGAGCTACAAACCAGTTAGTACCCGGGTATCCGGCCACCCCGCAGGGTCAGCATGATTTTGTAGCGAAAATCAAAGCTATCTCAACTTCTTTTTCGCAAGGCGCAGGCTTTTGTTATTGGGGCGCTGAGTTTATTGCTTTTAAAGGGCCGACTGCTACCGATGGTTCCGATTGGGAGAATCAGGCCTTCTATGATTTTAATAATAAGGCTTTACCGGTATTTAATGTGTTCAGCAACAAATAAGCTGTTTTTCGTTCTTATAATATCCAATTCAATTCTCTTGTTTTATGAAACGAGTTTCATACGTCCCTAAAAAAATCATGTATGAAATCCCTATGTTTTAGTAAACGCCTATGAACATAAAAATAAAGCAACAGGGAATTCCATTTGTCCATTAAAATCAAAATTATTTACAAATGAAAGCAATTAAATTTTTTCTTTTTGTTGTCGTTGCTGCCCTCATCGCAGCAAATGCCACAAAGACAGTTGCGCAAAATCCTGCGGTGTATGATCGTTCTGCCGTGATGTATGAAGTGAATGTACGTCAATATACCGTGCCCGGAACCTTTAATGCGTTTGCAAAGCATCTGCCTCAATTAAAAAAGCTGGGTGTCAATGTGCTTTGGTTTATGCCCATCAATCCCATTTCTAAAAAAGACCGGAAAGGAAGCTTAGGAAGCTATTATGCTGTTCAGAATTACAAAGCGGTTAATCCTGAATTTGGCACTGCTGCTGATTTCAAAAAATTAGTCGCCGAAGCACATGCAATGGGCTTTAAGGTTATTCTCGACTGGGTGGCAAATCACACCGGCCGCGACAATGTGTGGATCAAAGCGCATCCAGATTGGTATGTGAAAGATAGTACGGGAAAGCCGTTAGCCCCTCATGGATGGGCGGATGTGGCTCAATTGAATTATAAAAACAAGGCTTTGCGTGCTGCTATGATCAATGCCATGCTTTATTGGGTGAAAGATTTCAATATCGATGGGTTCCGTTGTGATTATGCGGTAGGCGTCCCTCTTGATTTTTGGCGCGAAGCCCGCACTGCTTTAGATAAAGTAAAACCGGTGTTTATGTTGGCTGAAGGTGACAACCCAAGTTATACGGCGAAAGTTTTCAACATGGACTATAATTGGCGTTTGTTGCACACCATGAACGAAATTGCGAAAGGAAAACAAAACACGGCAAATTTAGATCAGGTTGTTCAATACACCGATTCTGCTTATTCACCCCGTGCTATTAAGATGAACTTCATCACCAATCATGATGAAAACACGAATGGCTCTGAATATGCACGAATGGGAGATGGCGCTAACACATTTGCAGTACTTACTTACACATTGCCAGGTATGCCTTTGATTTATACAGGTCAAGAAGTTGGCATGAAAAAAAGCTTGCTTTTCTTCGACAAAGACACGGTTCCTACCTGGAACAATCCGACGGAATTTGCATTCTATCAGTCTTTGAATGAACTGAAACATACCCAACCTGCTTTGAACGCCGGCCCAACCGGCGGAAAAATGATTCGTTACACCACCGAAAGTCCCTGGGTGTATAGTTTTTCGCGTATATTGCCAAATGATCGTGTTATGGTGATACTCAATCTGAGCGCTAAACCGCAACAAGTTCATTTCACAGGTCAAAAACCTACCGGACAATGGATCAATTGGGTGAAGAAAAACAGAGTTAACGCTTCGACCTTAGACGGTATAACGTTAACCCCCTGGGAATATGAAATTTTGGTGAGCAAAACCAAATAATGAAAAGCGGCAAAACCGCTGAGTGTAGTTTTAATGAATGCGTGCCTTCCTTTCTGCTTGTGATAAGTGGGAAGGATGGCTTTTTTAAAGGGACTATTGGCTGCAAATTATGTATGAGCATCGATTGGTTTGTAGAAATATTCAGTAACTTTGCTTTCCGTTTTAGTTGAGTATCACGTTCTTTTTAAACAAATACTTATGAAAATCACGCGCCTTGTTTCTCTCTTTTGTCTATTTACAGGTTTATTTATTTCCAAACCTCTATTTTCTCAAATTGTGAAAACTGATCCTGAAATTGCAACGATGATATCGGAAGTGAAAGCTGCCGGTTTAGAGGCCACCGTGAATAAATTAGTCTCTTTTGGCACACGTCATGCTTTGAGCGATACGTTAAGCGACATACATGGCATCGGTGCCGCGCGTCGTTGGGTGAAATCGCAGTTTGATGATTATGGCAAAGCATCAGGAGGAAGGCTCACTTCCAGCATCGATTATTTTTGGGTGAAAGCTGACGGAAAACGCATCATGAAAGATGTCAAGATGGCTAACGTGATGGCGGTACTCAAAGGAACTGACCCGACCGACAATCGTGTGATTATCATCAGCGGCCATTTGGATTCGCGCGCCACGGACATTATGGATGCAAAAAGCGATGCTCCCGGCGCTGACGACGATGGCTCTGGTGTAGCAGCAGTGATGGAGTTGGCACGCATAATGAGCAAACATACATTTCCCTGTACGCTTATTTTTGTAGCGGTATCGGGCGAAGAAGAAGGATTGTTTGGCTCCCAACATTTGGCCGATTTGGCGAAATCATCCGGTTGGAATGTGATTGCCATGTTGAACGACGACATGATTGCCAATAGCTTTGCAAGCGGAACGGAGTTGAAGGAAAATACGAAAGTGAGGGTGTTCAGCGAAACGGTTCCATACATGGAAACTCCTGAAGAAGCTCGGATGCGTAAAGCAACAGGAGGAGAAAACGACAGTCCTTCAAGAGAGTTGGCCCGATATATTAAAACGGTCACGGAGCAATATGTGGATCAATTGCAGGTTGATCTGGTTTATCGTGTTGACCGCTTTTTGCGGGGTGGCGATCAAATGCCTTTCAGTATGGATGGATTTACTGCCGTTCGTTTTTGCGAGATGGACGAAAATTTTGATCATCAGCATCAAAATGTTCGTGTTGAAAACGGGGTTGAGTATGGCGATCTACCTAAGTTTTTAGATTACGACTATGCACGAAAAATCACTTGCTCCAATTTAGCAACGATGAGTAATTTGGCATGGGCGCCGGCAGCTCCGGTTGCGGTTGGCATTGAAGTGAAAGATCTGACTAACTCTTCTACGTTGGTTTGGAAGGCTCCTGCAGGAAAAGCCCCTTATGGTTATCAGATACTTATTCGTGAAACTTCTGCGCCGCAATGGCAAAAGACGATCTTTGTAAAAGAGACGGAAGCCACCATTCCCTATTCTAAAGACAACTATTTATTTGCCGTACAATCGGTTGATGCGTTAGGACATACCAGCTTGCCGGTTTTCCCGGCGGTGATGCGATGAATCCGTTACGGAAGATCGGAAGGGCTGACAATCCGGTTTTGATGTTCCTGTATGGCAGTTACAACAAATGCCGGTGGCGCCATCGGTTTCCAGCTTTCTCTGCCCACAAATGCTAATTCTGTTTCGGCTTCATTGATCAATTCATTTGCTTCATTGAAAAGTTGGTATGTGAACCAGATGCGTACTCCTTTGATAGTTGTCAGCGTGGTTTTCACAGTGAGCACATCGTCGTAATGAATGGTTTTTAGAAAATGAAAGTTCATTCGTGTAACAGGGCACATAGCGCCTGCATCTTCAACCGATTTATACGAGATACCGATACTTCTGAATAACTCCCATCGGGCTGTTTCGTAATATTTTACATAGTTGGCATGATGTACGGTGCCCATTTGATCGGTATCGGGATACATAACCCGAAATTGGTAAGTGTGCGTAATCATAAAGCAGTATGTTTAATGAGATTGTTTTGCATTTTCTTTAATTTGTAAGAAAGCAAAGCCTTGCGTAAAAAATAAATGTGATCGATAAAGAGAATGCCTTCCAAATGATCATATTCATGTTGAAAGATGCGTGCTTTTATCCCGTGCAATGTTTCTTCTGTTTCTTTGAACGAGGCATCTAAGTAACGAACGCGTATGGAAGATGGACGAACCACATTTTCGTAAATGGTCGGAATGCTCAGACATCCTTCATTGAAACTATTTTCTTTTTTGCTAAACCACATAATTTCAGGATTGACGTAAGCGGCCTGAAATTTTTCAATTGATTTATCTTCTTTGGCTTGCAATGTTGTGTCGATGATAAAAACGCGTTGATTAACTCCTATTTGTGGAGCGGCAAGTCCTATGCCTCTTTGTTGACTTAGGGTGTCAAAGAGCGATTGAATCAGTTTGTCGGCATGATTGTCGATGGTGAGTGATTGCGAAGGTATTCGTAATCCGCTATCGCCGTAAGTCACAATCTTGTGATACATAAAGTGATATTTTGCAGTGGTTTTGCTTGGTTTTCTCAGCGATAGGATGTAGATGGAAACCGTCTGACGTAATATATGCTGTTTTGATAATAAACTTTCTTCAACATCTGTTTGTCGAGCAATTTGTTAAGTCGTTCAACCGATGACATGGTTTTGTTGAGTAAAACCACCACGGCATCTTCGCGCATTGGATGTACGGCGGTAATGCTCAATATGTCTTCTTCAAAATTTCCGGTGGAAGAAAAGGCATTTCCCTCGTATCCGGTTAATAACTCCACGCACCGGAGTTTTGTTTGAAATAGATGGTAAGCAATGTTCACGGTTTCTTCTTCAGCAGGAAAGGCATCCATCATGGCTGTCGGTCGTGTCGGGATGCCCAAATATGCAATGGCAGGATTCAGGGTTTGAATGAACTCTGCTGTTTGTTCCAACGATTCATGATTGTCGTTTATATCTTTCAATAACATGGTTTCGGTAACCAACGTGCCTTTGTATTCTGTTGCAAAAGCGCTGATTCCGTCCAGTATGGTGTTTAGTTGCAGTTGTTTTAGCGGTTTGTTGATTTTGCGCCAAACCGATTCAACCACACTATCTGTTTTGAAGGAAACATAGTCGGCTTGCAGCAAATCTTCTCTTACATCGGGCATATAAAGCAGCGAGCCGTTTATAATAACAGCAATCTTGATGTTGAATTGTTTAAGCTGTGTAATGAGCGCTCCAAGTTGACTGTCTAACGTCGGTTCTCCATCGGGTACTATGGTTAAATAATCAGGATACACATCGGTTGGTTGAAGTTGCTGTAAAAGCTGCCTCACTTCTTTTACCAACATTTCAGGTGGATAAAACGGTTGTCGTTTAATTTGCATCCTGATGGCTTTGCCTACCTGACAATAGGAGCACGAATAACTACATACTTTTGGTGGTATGTTGTTTATTCCGATGCTTCTGCCAAGGCGACGCGATGGGACAGGACCAAATACATGTTTCTCCATGAAAAGTAATTCTGATATTTGTATATGTTACAACCCCAATTCCTCTGAGATACCTTGCAGCGCTTGCAGCCCCAGTTCCAGAAAGTCATCAAGGGGAATATCCAGCTCGGTTTCGCACGATTTGATTTGTTCTCTGTCTGCCCCTGCCGCAAATTTCAGTTCTTTGAATTTTTTCTTCATGGATCTCAGTTCAACCGTGGCTAATTTTCTATCGGGACGAACAAGCGCAACAGCCATAATGAATCCTGTTACCGGATCGGTTGCCCAAAGCGCTTTATCAAGTAAACTGGTTCTTTCTATTCCAAGCCTTTCATTATGAGCAAGAACAGCATGTACCATTTCATCAGGAATGCCCATGTTTTTCAAATATTCCGCGCCGATTTTACCGTGTATCCCGGGCGTTTCTTTTGTCTCTTCGTAGTCAATGTCGTGTAAGAGACCTGTGAGACCCCATTTTTCTTCCTCTTCGTTAAACTGTTTTGACAAGGTTCTCATGATAGCTTCGGTAGCTAACATGTGCTTGATGAGACTTTCGTCTTTTACCTTTTCTTTTAAAAGGGTGAATGCTTCTTCTCGTGCAATCATTTTATCAATCTCCTTTTTTTACAATACAACGTGAATAATTCAATTTACAGTTTCCTCAACGACAATGGGTCATGTTCGTCACTATCGCTGTTGAAGTGTTCCAGTATTGTTGTGATGTTCGATGTTACTTTGTGCTTGCTTTCTTCAAGATTGACGGAATCAACCAATACAGGTAAGAAATGTTTTTTGACACGCATCATGTTTTTTCCAAATTGTTTTGACACAAGTACGTCCACATGATGTTGTTGCAACAGATCAACAATAGCTTCTCCTTTTTCGGCATTGCCGTGTTGATGAGGAACTTTGTCATCATGTTGTGTGTTCGGTATTGTCTCGATGTGTGTCAATGCGTTGTTCTCCCATTGATAGATGTCAAAATAGGAGGCATCGCCAAAATGGCTGTCGGGTAACTCCCTTTCTTCATTCACGGCAAAAGCTACGCGAATTTTTTCGTTCTTTTTCGCGGCGCTGATAACCACAAAACTACCTTTGCCATACCCTGTTTTTGGAATCTCAACGGTTTGCAGTTGATCGAGGTTTTCAAAAATGGTTTGATAGGTTGCTGCAACACGAAATCCTGCTTCGTGAAGTAACGTGATAATTTCATTGGTGCTAAAAAAGGTAGCGTCTTTGTAAAACAGACTTTCGTCTTTGTGTTGAAGATACGATTTTCCTACATGACTTTCCCGATCTACATACGCAATCACGAGATTTCCTGTTTCACGCAACACGCGATAGGCTTCCCGCAATGCTTGCAACGGATCGTTCACAAAACAGATAGTGGTCACCATCAACGCTGCATCGATGGATTCGTCAGGGTAGGGAAGGGCTTCTGCCACTGCTTCTTTTACATCCAATCCCCGTTCCATTGCCTTTTCACGCATGGTGTGCGAAGGTTCAACGCCTTGTGAAATAGAAAGAGGCAGGGCAAACAATCCGCTTCCAATGCCTATTTCGATGGTGGTTCCCTCTGTGGACCATACTTTGCGAATAGCTTCTATTTCTGATAAATAAGCAAAACGATACTCTTCAAACCATTGTTCGTAAGCATCAAGATGCAAGTCGAATGGTGCTGTTTTTGGTTGCATAGTAGTAATTTTATCGTGGGTTCTTCTTTGTTTTATGCCGTGATTACCGAGATGCCTTCTGCTTGTTGAAGGCTGTTAAGCTCCCTGCCCTGATTTGCGGCAACTGCTTCATTATAAACGATACAATTTCCTTTCGTTGCGCCAATAAATTCGGCAATGACATCACATTTTGCCATCAATAAAAAGAAAATCCGGTTGTCGTGCAGTGGATAAAGCCCTTCTAAATTGCCTTGACCTTTTGAAATAATAAGATCGGCTTCGGCAAAATGGCGTTTGAATTCTTCGCTTGATCGTTCTAATATGGTTGATGGGGCATCAAAGCCGTTGGTGATCACGTTTGCCACATGTTGCATTCCTACTGTTTGCACATCTTCCATGGTCGCATCGTTGATGGTTGCGCCGCCCCGAACTACAAATGTAACGTTTGGATGGTGAATGGTTTCCAGAAACAGACGATCAAATACAATTTCACCCGCATTGTCGCCCAGATAAAGAATCGATCTAGCTTGCGCAATTTTCCCTTTCAACTGCATGGAATGATCTATGCTCAGGGGTTTTGTAATTACTTCATTGATGGTGTCTTCCACATCAAACGTGTGATTAGCGCCATAATCCATAATGTTGCCGGCAATGGCTAAACGTATGGCTAAATTGACTGGATCGGGAGCCTGTTCCACTCGTTGTTTCCATAATGGATAAAGCGCAAGGGCCACTTCGTTACTTTGCCATTTCTCTTTGCTGTAAAAATCATCCATGGCAGTTATATCCTGCAATTTATGTTGTAAAAGGCGTTGCACTTCAGGCGTCGAAAGATCGTCGCAATCGGCCATTACCTGTTCAAAATAGTTATTGAAGGCAATGCGTTGTGATTCCTTGGTGGTATGTTTGGCTAAAAGTGTTTGATACGTTCGTTCAAAGCAACTTTTGCAACGTTGATCGAATAGCATGTCTCTTATATTTATTCAATGATGAATTGAGCAGATTTAACTTCTTATATTCCCGTAACTTCATTAACTTCTTATCTCCCTGTGACTTCCAATGGTGTTCTCCTTAGGCTGATTCTTTCATGTTGCGGTACTGTATTAATGGTCGCAAAGGTTTGCACCAGCGTTTAAAGCGTTATTGGCAAAGTCGGAGGCCAATTCTTTGGGAGACTTCATCTCGGCGCCTACGAATACATTGATTTTTTGTTGGTGAAACAGATCAATGGCTTTTTGTCCCATGCCGCCGGCAATCACATCGGTAACGCCATGTTGAGCCACCCATGCCGGATATAACCCGGGTTGATGTTCGGGTGGTGTGATGCGTTCTTCGTTGGCAACCTGATTGTTTTCGTCAATATCGATTATTGAAAACTCCTGACAATGTCCGAAATGTTGGCATAATTTGCCGCTTTCTAATGGAATAGCAATTCTTTTTTTCATAATAATCTATGTTTAGTTGTTAGTGATTTACTGTTTTTCGAGCAGATCGATGATGTCCTGAATGGTTTTATCGCTCTCTTTCAGTATGATCATCTGAATGCGCAGGCTGTCAACCAATGCTTTAATTTTGAAACCGAACTCACCCGAAACTATTTGCGAAACGCCTTGATCGGCTAATAATTGTACGGCTGCCGCTCCCGCTCCTTCGGTCATTGATAGAAAGGGATTGGGGAAGAATTCGATGCTTTTACGCACATTGTCGTAAACAACAAAATAGGCCGATCGACCAAAATGATTGTCTATCCGGCTCTCCAACGAGCTTCTTAATGCAGTGATGGCAACTTTCATCCGAAAATGTTTTATTTGTTTAAGGTCGTATGGAACTTGCATTTTAGATTTTCATCGTTTTTGTTGAATCTCACTATTCATGGTCGTTTCATGTGACTTTGTTTTGTTATCGTTGGTGCATTAAATACGTGTGGCAGTGTGGGCAATTCTCATTCTTACAAGGTATTCCATGTATATGTGGTTTCTTAAAGCCACAAGTGGGGCAGATACAATCATTATTTGTCGATGTTGACTCCATGCCTTCGTAAGACGTCGTTTCGGCAGAAACGATTTGTTCGCTTTTGCACAAAGGACAATGTGTGGCTGCTTCTTGTTTATTGGGATGATTAAAATAGCATCCGCAATCGTTGCAAGCATACCATTCACTGTCGAAATAAATTTTCCCTCCTTCGATGATGATTTGTTTTCCCAATACAAATGCTTCGGCTATTTTCTGACGGGCTACAGCATAAATCCGTGTCAGGGTAGGACGTGACACTTCCATTGCCATGGATGCCTGATGATGATTCATTCCTTCGTAATCGCACAAGCGTATGGCTTCATATTCTTCATAGCGAAGCAATACACTCTCTGTTACAGCTTCATTCGTGGATGTGCCATAGGGTTTGAATCCTGATATAATAGGTGGATTACTTACTTTTCTCCATCGTTTGGGACGAGGCATGATTGTTTCTTTTTATTGAGTGCAAAGATAATGAACAATGGCTCAAAAGCAAAATATAAAGACACAATTCCAATATGGTCTGATTGTGATATGAAAAACGCATCAAGGCGCTCAAATGGCTTGCTTGTTTCAATTCCAATATGGTCTGATTGTGATCCTTAAGCTCGAGAAAGCGATTGCGCTTCAGCTTTTGTTTCAATTCCAATATGGTCTGATTGTGATACAGACAAAAGCCGTCCAATACCATGTTGCGACGCCTTGTTTCAATTCCAATATGGTCTGATTGTGATCATCGTAATTTCATCGTGCGAAAATTCAGGAAGCTGCGTTTCAATTCCAATAT
>DAIDKM010000055.1 GCA_027450045.1 Paludibacter sp.
AGCAAAGAAAAAGGCATATCGATTGTACGTAAAGGAAAAACTGGAGCCGAAGAGATTCAACAGATGATGTCCAACTTCCGTCAAAACCCACCGAAAGAAATTGCCGGATCGAACATCATACTGATTAAAGACTTTGAGACACTCCGCATGAAAGATATGGCAACAGGCCAAGAGACCATTCTGGATATGCCCGAACCAGCTAATGTGCTGCAATTCTTTACCGAAGATGAGACAAAAATTTCCGTCAGACCATCGGGTACAGAACCTAAAATCAAATTCTACATCGAAGTGAAGCATCCATTGAAATCACGCGAAGAATTTGAAGCAGTAAATTCAGCTGCCGAACAAAAAGTTGAAGCAGTGAAAAAATCATTGGGAATCTAACGAATAGACGTACCGCCAAAACAAACCGATAAACAGCCGAAGCAGGGAAACTTGTTTCGGCTGTGCTGTTTTTGCCTACCTTACAGACAGTCGAAACACCCGACGCTAAAACCAACATAGAACACGACGCCAATAATGATCCATTGTTTCCTCACTGTTCGTCCGTAGCATCGCCACATGTGGTTTTATGTATAAATGGAACTAAGACAAGACTAATACCTATATAACACATAGATAAAACATATCTATATAGATAAGTTTTATGTAAATGGTATATATGTGTTATATATGTTTTATCTATGTATTATCTTATAATATAAATAGAACGAAAGGCGAATAAAGACTGAAGCAGATGCCTGTTTTCTGCGGCTACATTGCTCTCAAAATGTCAATTTGTATTATTTAACGAATATGTCTTATTGTAGATTATACACCATCGCAATTTGATTCATAACGTTGATAAACATCTCATTGAATTCAATCTCTTATTGTTAATATTACACACTACAAAAATCTTATTATCAGTTTTTTATACGAACTCATATTGTGAATTAGAAAGAAAAGCAGTTTATTTGTAATCGAAAAATGTGTGCCATGCAAATACCCTCATCATGTTAGAATCATCGTTGTATCCTCATGTCTCGGTCGACTGTGTCGTTTTTGGCTTTACCGGCGAGAGACTCCATATTTTACTCATATCCCGCAACGGCACCAGCGAAGATGGTTGCTACAGCGATATGAAACTTCCGGGCAGCGTGATTTACGAAAACGAAGACCTCGACGATGCTGCTTACCGCGTGCTGCATGAACTTACCGGCATAAAGAACATCTACTTACAACAATTTCATAGTTTCGGATCTCCCAGCCGGACGCAGAATCCACGCGACAAAGTATGGCTCGAAAATTCCATCCATATGAAGATTGGGCGTATTGTCACTGTCGGCTACGTTGCATTGATTAAGATAGGGCAGAAACTACAGGCCTTTTCAGATCGCTACGAAGCCCATTGGTGCGACATCGACGACATTGGCACGTTGGCTTTCGATCATAACATCGTTGTTGAGAAGGCGCTTGCTTACGTTCGTCTGAAATTGATAGAAGACCCGATTGGTCTCTATGAGTTGTTGCCCAAACGCTTTACGGAGGCTGAATTACGAAATTTGCACGAAGTTATTTATGGAGAAAAAGTGGATATCCGAAACTTCCATAAAAAGTTCAGTTCGCTGCCTTACATTGTGTCGTTAGAAGAAAAACAACAGAACGTAGCGCATCGTGCAGCCCGCTACTATCGCTTCGATAAGATTATCTACAACCAAATATACCGATAGCATATCTCATTTTAATCCGATAAAAAAACACGATTCACATGTATTTAATAGGTTACGACATTGGCAGTTCGTCAGTAAAAGCAAGTTTAGTAAATGCAACCACGGGGGAATGCGTTGCACAGGATTATTTTCCAAAAACCGAAATGACCATTCAGTCGCCACAACCCGGGTGGGCAGAACAAGAGCCGGAATCATGGTGGGATAATTTGATCATCGCCACAAAATCGGTGCTATTGAGCGCTAACATTGCTGTAGCCGACATCAAAGCCATCGGGATTTCCTATCAAATGCACGGGTTGGTTTTGGTGGACAAAAAACAAAACGTGCTACGGCCTTCCATTATCTGGTGCGACAGCCGTGCCGTCAGCTATGGAGAAAAAGCTTTCCATGCTTTGGGTGAGGATTATTGCATGTCGCATTTACTAAATGCTCCCGGTAATTTCACGGCTGCAAAACTGGCTTGGGTAAAAGAGAATGAGCCTGAGATCTATGCAAAGACCGACAAGTTCATGCTCCCAGGCGATTACATTGCCATGCGCATGACCGGCGAGATAAAGACAACCATTTCGGGACTTTCCGAAGGCATCTTTTGGGATTTCAGGGAGAATGCCATTTCGGGGAAACTGATGGATTATTTCGGGTTCTCATCGTCAATAGTTCCTCAACTTACACCGACATTTGGCGAACAAGGCAAACTAAGTAAAGCCGCAGCCACCCAATTAGGCTTAGCCGAAGGCACACTCATCACGTACCGCGCAGGCGATCAGCCAAATAATGCATTATCGCTCAATGTATTGAACCCGGGAGAAATAGCAGCAACGGCAGGCACTTCAGGCGTGGTTTACGGCGTGAACGAACATATTCGTTACGATCAACAATCGCGCGTCAACAATTTTGCCCACGTGAATCATACACAAGACAAAACACGGCTTGGGGTGCTTTTATGCATCAACGGCACCGGCATACTCAACGCATGGATCAAAAGAAACGTTGCACGGAAAGATATCCGGTATGATGAAATGAACGAAATAGGGATGCAAGCGCCCATCGGCGCTGATGGGCTGATCATGTTGCCTTTTGGAAATGGCTCGGAAAGAATATTAAACAACCAGGAGCTTGGGTGCTCGCTACATGGGCTTAATTTCAACCGGCATCAACAAGCGCATGTCATTCGTGCAGCACAAGAAGGTATTGCCTTCTCATTGGCCTATGGCATGGAAATTATGCAGGAAATGGGGATCACATGTAACGTGATCAGGGCGGGAAAAGCCAACCTGTTTTTAAGTCCGCTTTTCAGAGAAACATTAGCCAACACAACAAATGCAACCATCGAACTGTACGAAACCGATGGCGCTGTGGGCGCTGCAAAAGGGGCAGGTATTGGAGCCGGTATTTACAAGAATGAGCAAGAAGCCTTTAGTTCGCTCAAGAAACTCGAAACCATTCAACCCGACACCACACACACAAGCGCTACAAAAGAAAGTTACAAGTTATGGAAATCAATGCTTCAAAAACAGCTAAAATAATGGTACGACATTATGGATATGGTCATCATTGAGAAGATATGAAGTTAATGAAGTCAAGAAGTTAGACAATAAGAGTAGGCAGCAGGCGATAGATAGCAGACAATAGTAATTGAAAATTTGAAATACAAAAAGTCAAAAGAAAACGCTTTACATTCTGCTAAGTACATACGTTCAACAAAATGGAAGTAAAAACCATACAATGTAACATAGAAGCAAAAGATTGAGTGATCAATCCGCATACTTATCAAATATAAATTCATCATTTCACCATTAAACAACAAAAACTATGAGTATTACTTTAGGCAAAAAAGAGTTCTTCCCCGGAATTGGAGAAATCAAATTTGAAGGAAAGGAATCAAAGAATCCATTGGCATTTCATTATTATGATGCCAATAAAATGGTCATGGGCAAGAAAATGAAGGACTGGTTGCGTTTTTCGATGGCCTACTGGCACACGTTGTGTGGAACAGGTGGCGATCCATTTGGCCCGGGAACAAAGGTTTTTCCATGGGATGCACAAAAAGATGCCATTGCCCGCGCAAAAGAGAAAATGGATGCTGCATTTGAATTTATGACAAAAATCGGCATCGAATATTACTGTTTTCACGATACTGACTTAGTCGATTCAGATACATTTACCGACTATGAAAGTAATTTGCAAACCATCGTAGAATATGCCAAGCAAAAACAAGCTGTATCAGGCGTCAAACTACTTTGGGGAACAGCCAACGTATTTAGCAATCCACGCTTTATGAACGGAGCCGCTACGAACCCAAATTTCGATGCAGTGGCAGCAGCCGGATTACAAATTAAGAACGCATTAGACGCTACCATCGCGCTTGGAGGCGAGAATTATGTTTTCTGGGGTGGCCGCGAAGGATACATGAGTTTGCTCAATACCCATATGAAACGGGAAAAAGAGCATTTGGCACGCATGCTGACCATTGCCCGAGACTATGCCCGCAAAAACGGTTTCAAGGGGACGTTCTTCATTGAACCCAAACCTATGGAACCGATGAAACATCAATATGATGTAGATTCAGAAACAGTTATCGGGTTTTTACGTGCTCATGGACTTGACAAAGACTTTAAGCTCAACATTGAAGTCAATCACGCTACATTAGCCGGTCATACCTTTGAACATGAATTGCAAGCAGCAGCCGATGCAGGTTTCCTTGGCTCAATCGATGCCAACCGTGGCGACATGCAAAACGGATGGGATACCGATCAATTCCCCATCGACTTGTATGAATTGACCCAAGCATGGCTGGTGATCTTAGAAGCAGGCGGTTTGGTTGGCGGAACCAACTTCGATGCCAAAACCCGTCGTAACTCGACAGACCTGGATGATATCTTCATTGCTCATATTTCGGGCATGGATGTTTTTGCCCGCGCTTTGGAATCAGCAGCAGCAGTATTGGAGCAATCGCCCTATCGTGCAATGCGCAAGACCCGCTATGCATCGTTTGATAACGGCGAAGGTAAACTCTTTGAAGAAGGCAAAATAACACTTGAGGAGCTTCGCACCATCGCATTGAAAGCCGGTGAACCTGAACAAATCAGCGGCAAACAAGAGCTGTTTGAAGCCATCATCAACATGTATCTATAAGAAACACCGCCAATGAATTCAATTCACGTTGAGTTCATTGGCGATTTCCTTAAACTCGAATAACATAGCAAAACAGTCTAATCATACCATCATGTCTTTTATAGATACCTCTTCAAAAAACACAACGACTTCCTACAATAGAGGAAATCCCGTGTACATCGCGTTACTCACCTTAGTAGCAACCTTAGGTGGACTATTATTCGGATACGATACCGCCGTTGTGAATGGCGCCGAAAAATCGTTGGTAGAGTTTTTTATCTACTCCTCACAAGGCACCGGCTTCCATTTAATGTCAGACAAAACAATGCTTATCAGCCAATATCGGTTAATGATGAGCATCGTACTTTTTTTAGTCGTTATCATTATCAGCGGGCAAATCATCAAACTGCTGGGATCGAAAAAAGGAGGAATGATCAGTGGAGTCATCCTCATTGCCTTTATAGTCTGGGCAATTCACTTCCTGCGTCAAGCCATTCCTTCGGACCTGACCGAAATTAAAGACACCGCCGATGCTATCAAAGGATTTGTCATTGCCAGTGCACTGATTGGCTGTATCATAGGAGGAGCTTCAGCCGGCTTTATATCAAAAGCAGTTGGACGTAAAAACGGGCTGATCATAGCGGCAATCGCCTTTTTGTTTTCGGCAATCGGCGCATGGCGACCTGAAACGTTTAACGTATTTGGAACGTTAGATGTCTATTCGTTCGTTATTTTCCGCATTATAGGCGGCATCGGAGTCGGCATCGCTTCCATGATTTCGCCCATGTATATTGCCGAGATTGCACCGGCTAACATTCGGGGCAAACTCGTATCCTTCAACCAATTTGCCATTATCTTTGGTATGTTGGTCATCTATTTTGTCAATTATTTCATTGCCAAGCAAGGCAACGAGCAGTGGCTCATTACCGACGGTTGGCGTTGGATGTTTTTCTCAGGCGCCATACCCGCATTGCTCTTTTTTGTTTTACTCTTGTTTGTACCCGAAACACCGCGCTATTTAGCCATGAAGGGCAGAGATAGTCAGGCATTGAAAGTCTTAGAGAAGATTGCCGGTAAAAACAATGCTTCCACGGTGCTGGCAGAGATTAAAACCACTCTTCACGAAGTAAATGCACCTTGGCTGTCCTACGGCTTTTTGGTTATCTTTATCGGCATTATGCTATCTGTTTTTCAACAATTTGTCGGGATCAACGTGGTATTGTATTATGCCGGAAACATTTTTCGAAACATGGGTGCCAGTACCGACTCATCGCTTTTGCAGACCATTATCGTAGGCATTGTCAATCTGTCGTTTACCGTTGTCGCCATTTTAACGGTTGATCGGTTTGGTCGTAAACCATTGATGGTCATTGGCTCAATTGGTATGGCGCTCAGCATGATTGCTTTAGGATTCACCTTCTTCTCGGGACACGTTGGCATTTTGGCGCTTGTGTTCATGCTCCTTTACACGGCAGCCTTTGCCATGAGTTGGGGGCCGGTTACGTGGGTGTTGCTTTCGGAGATATTCCCTAACTCCATTCGCGGCGCCATGTCGATAGCGGTAGCTGCACAATGGATCGCCAACTGGGTGGTATCGCTCACTTTCCCGATGATGAATGACAACACGTGGCTGACAAACCAGTTCCATCATGGCTTCGCATTTTGGATTTACGGCATCATGGGTATCATTTCAGCGCTATTTATGTGGAAATTCGTACCGGAGACGAAAGGAAAGAAGTTGGAAGACATGGAAGAGCTTTGGGGTAAAAAGAAAAAGTAAGCTATTTGTAAAATACTTCTTCATGTTTGTTTTTTGAAAAAGGGAAGCATTATTCGTTCATCTTATGATGACAATAACACTTCCCTTTTTATATGTCATAGATCCAAGACCACAACATCAGGTCCGTCTATCAAATCTGCTTTGCACGCCAGTTACCTCGTTTCAGATACCAAAAACTGCACAGCCCGAGTCCTACCCAATAGACTATTTCCGATAACCAGGCAATGGCTACAGAAGCATGAAACACGAAGTTCACCAAGTAAATATAGGTTAGATACGCAACCATAACCATCACCTCAAACAATAAAGCCATTCGCGTATTTCCCGTACCGGAAACAGCATTGAAAAGAATGTTCCCAACAGCAAACACGAGCATTATCAGGCAAAAAACATGTAACGAAGGCACTGTAGCAGTTATTAGCCCGATGTCGTTGGTATAAATGGCAGCCCACATTCGTGGCAAAAGAGCTGTTATCAAAATCACCGGAAACATAAAAAGCAAGGCCAGTTTAATTACGCGACGCACCATGGGTAAGACTTCGCTTACTTTCCCTTCCCCCATCAAGTTACTGACAATCGTGCTGACAGCAACGCCAAACGTAATGACCGGAAGGCCCAAAAGCGAATACAAACTTCGTATAATATTAGAGACAGCCAGTGGCCGTTCACCCATTTTCTCGATAAAAATAAAGAAGAGAAACCATGTGGAAATGGAGAGAAACGACTGAAACATGATGAAGAATGAGAGGTCTAATATCTTCCAAACAGTCTGAAAATGGAAAGTAGAAAAATGGAACAATCGATAGACATCGATCTTCACAAACACTAACGTGTAAAACAAAAAGAAAAGAAAGGCTATGGCCTCTGCAAGCACCGAAGCTAATGCAGCACCGCCAATTCCCATGCGCGGGAATCCGAAATGCCCGAAAATGAGTCCGTAGCTTAACACCACATTGAATCCCATAGTGATAAAACCACTTATGATAAGCACTTTCGTTCGCATGATACCAACATAGAAAGCACGGAACATCAAATTGACGAAGGCAAAGAAAAAGCCAAACACACGATAATCCAAATAAGTTGCTGTTGCTACATATATTTCTTTCGAGTGAATAAACAAGCGTAATAATGGAGCCGTTAACCAATATGCAAGGCCAAAAACCAAGCACGCTAACGCCAAAGAGAATAAAACGCCCTGATTAAAGACTTCTCCTATACGGGCAAACTCTTTCTCTCCATTGCGGCGACCTATTAAAATTTGTGCACCGGTGGCAAATCCCATACCCACCACAAAAATAGCAAAGTAAAACACACCTCCCAAAGCAGAAGCTCCAAGTTCCACTTCACCGACACGGCCTAAAAAAGCAGAATCAGTCACATTGACAACGCTTTGCGCAAGCAATGTCAGAAAAATCGGATAAGAGAGGGTAAGGATGGATTTATTGGTGTACATAAAGAAGGATATGCAACATTCACAAAAACAATGTTCTACGGTCGAAAACAACAAAACCTAACAAACACGCTTATTTGTTAGGTTTGTAAGACTTAAAACAATCACAGTAAACTGTGATTTAAGTTATTACAGATTGATCTCTTTATTGGTTTGCTTGCACCAAAAGCCATGCACCCGGGAAACGACCCTGCAAACTTAGTTTCACTTGTGTAGCCTGTGCATAATCGTTGTAAGACGAGATAATGACGCGATACATACCGTTTTTATTGACTACAACAGCCGGATCTTTCCCTTCCGCTTTAAGCGTAGCTTCTAATTTTTGTGCATTCGACTGATTCTCAAAACTGCCTACCACTACATTGTATTTCATGTGAATAGGATTCTGATTGGTTTCCGTCGAAGCCAATGTAAACGATTCTGCCCTGACATCTTCTTTTGTTGCTACAGGATTTGCAGGAGCAGGCGTTGGAGACGTTGTTGTTGTAGATGACGACGAAACAGTCGGTGAAGAAATAACCGTAGCAGGTTGATTTTGCGTTACTGCAGGCGCTTTTTCATAAATGCCTGCCGGATGGACTGTCTTACACGAAGCGACAATAATCGCAGCCGGAATAAGCAATAAATACGCTGATTTATTCATTTTCAAGATGTTTTAATGAGAAAAAAATAGACCTTTCACACTGCAAATATGCGAAATTAAAATCATACTAACAAACTAACTTTAATACCCCAAAATCTTCAACATCGACTTATAGCTTTGTTCTTTGGCAAACAGTTTCGTGACATACTCGCCTTCTTCATCAATATCAATCACCACCACCTTGGGCGCAGGTATCAAACAGTGCTGAATACCGCCGAATCCGCTCAGGGACTCCTGATAAGCTCCCATGTGAAAAAACCCGATATATTGTTCGGAACCATCTGACATCATGGGTAAAAATACAGCATTTGAGTGGGCTTCGGCATTATAATAATCTTCACTGTCACAAGTTAATCCGCCTAAATGAACACGCTGGTATTCCAAATCCCAATTATTGATTGCTAAAAAGACATACCGCTGATCAATTGCCCACGTATCAGGAAGCGTCGTCATAAACGAACTATCGATCATGTTCCACAACTCACGATCATTCTGCTGTTTCTGGTTTACAATGGAATAGAGCATAGCGCCACTCTCCCCGACCGTATATGATCCAAACTCAGTAAAAATATGAGGTTCAGGCACATCATTTTGAGTGCAAATATTCTTTATCTGCGCCACAATCTCTTCAGCCATATAATCATAGTCATAAGAGAAATCCAGGTGCGCCTGAATGGGGAACCCTCCACCAATGTTTAAGCTATCCAATTGCGGACAAAGTTTCTTCAATTCGCAATATAAATTAACGGCTTTGTTCAATTCATTCCAATAATAAGCCGTGTCTTTTATACCGGTATTGATAAAGAAATGCAGCATTTTTAATTCCACCTGTGGATTATTCTGTATTTTCTCGTAGAAATAGGGAATAATATCGCTGTAGCGAATGCCTAACCGTGACGTATAAAAATCAAACTTAGGCTCTTCTTCCGATGCTATTCGGATACCAATATTAAACTTCTGATCGAAATCTTTCAACAACAGATCTAACTCAAATTTATTGTCCAATACAGGAATTACATTCTCAAATCCAAGATTGATTAAGTTCTGTATGTTCTCTACATATTGAGGGCGTTTAAATCCATTACATATAACATATGTATCCGGTTTAAGTTGACCCGATTCAAACAATGATTCCAATATATTGATATCAAAGGCAGAAGAGGTTTCCACATGCACGCCATGTTTCAACACTTCTTCCATGACGAACGAGAAATGCGAACTCTTGGTACAATAGCAATAATGGTAATCCGCATTATAATCTACTTTTGCCATGGCAACATTAAACATTCGTCGTGCCCGCTGAATATTCTTAGCAATTTTAGGTAAATAACTAATTCTTAACGGAGTACCGTATTGTTTGATAATGTCCATTAAAGGAATATCAAACCAATACAGCTCATTGTCAACAAGAGAAAACTCTTCATTGGGAAACTCAAAAGTCTGCTCGATTAAATCAATATACTTATTCTTCATGTCAATTAAATATGAAACAAAAGAGTTATTTACACTATTCCCATTCCATCCAACTCACTTACATTGCTCAAATATTTTTCATATAGTCAACACTAACGACTATATATCTCAACATGAGAGCGAAATAAGACCGCAAAAGTAAGCATATTAATTGAAATACAAGCACTAAAAAAAGAAAAAGTGACCTCTCCACTAATGAACTGGGCGAGATCACGAAGTATTGTATATAAGGATTTTGTGTAGAGCAAAATCACATCCTCTCAAGATTATTTGACAAAGAAAAACAGGGATTAAACAGTGACTAACGGAAACCGGTCAACTGGTTATAAATGTTTCGTACTTTCTGGCCGGCATACTCCCATTTAATGGTATTGATTTCCTTCAACCCCTCTTCATGCAAGTGTTTATACATAGCAGGGTATTTTACAATGGAGTACATCGCATCGGCCATAGCATCAACATCCCAATAGTCTATTTTGATGGCATTCGTCAATATCTCGGCACAACCTGACTGTTTCGAGATGATGGTTGGCGTGCCGACCTGCATGGCTTCGAGCGGTGAAATCCCAAACGGTTCCGAAACAGAAGGCATCACATAAGCGTCGCTTTGAGTGAGAAGTTCATACACTTCTCTGCCTTTCAGGAATCCGGTAAAATGAAACCGGTCAGCAATGCCGCGTTCTGCTACTAATCGGATCATGTCATGCATCATGTCGCCACTTCCCGCCATTACAAAACGCACATGCTTTGTTTTTTGCAACACGCGGGCTGCAGATTCCACAAAATATTCAGGCCCTTTTTGCATGGTAATTCGCCCTAAGAAGGTGATAATTTTATCTTTATGAGGCGTTCTCTTGAATGATTCGAGATCGGGCAAAGGTTCTACGGCATTATGCACTGTCGTAACTTTCGCTGGGTCAATGTGATATTTTTCAATCACAATATTGCGCGTTAAATCACTCACGGTGATAATATGATCTGCATAATCCATGCCTCTTTTTTCTATATTGTACACGGTAGGATTAACATTCCCCCGACTTCTGTCAAAATCGGTTGCATGAACATGAATCACCAATGGCTTTCCGGTAATTTGTTTTGCAAAAATACCAGCCGGATAAGTCAACCAATCATGAGAATGGATGATATCAAACGCGTATGAGTGAGCAATCACACTGGCTGCTGCTTCGTAATTAGAAATTTCTTCCAATAAATTATCGGGATAACGACCTGAAAAAGAGATACAACCTAATTCGTTGGTGCCAATTCGGTGATAGTCATAAAAAATATGATCCCGCAAATGGAAATAATCATCGGGGGACATGCTTTGACCAAGACGTTCGTTCACAAAGTGCCAATCGACATCGCGCCATACCACCGGAACATGACACGCCCCAATGATTTTCAAATAACGCTGATCTTCGTCTCCATGCGACCGAGGTATGACAAACGTGATTTCCATGTCATGTTGTGCGGACATTCCTTTTGTCAAGCCATAACTTGCTGTTCCTAAGCCGCCTAAAATATGAGGAGGAAACTCCCATCCAAACATTAATGCTCTCATGTGTATCTCTTTATTTTTTCACTAAGGATTTATAGCTTGCTCCAATCTTTTATAAGTTGCTTTGCACGGCATCGGGAACAACGGCAGTACTTGGCTGATCCGCATAAACCATGCGATAAATGCGTAATATTTCGGCAACACTCATGGCAAATGACATAGCTCCATGACCAGAGAAAGGAGGATTCCCATCGTGCAACTCAGAAAGCGTTCCCACGCACAATTCACTCATTTCCGATTCGAATCCAATTAAGAGTCGGCTTACAAATGAAAATCCACTACGTTTATAAATGCGCAGATAAGCATCGGCAAATGCCCCCGCTAACCATGGCCACACGGGACCGTTATGATAATTCCGATCACGCTGCAACTGACTGCCAACATAGAATGGCCTATAGAAAGGACTTTTAGGACTTAATGTTCTCAATCCTTTTGGAGTAAGAAGCTCGCGCGTCACCATGTCCACTACAGATTTTTGTTGTTCTTTGTCAAGTGGAGAAAATGGTAGCCCGACAGCGAAAATCATATTAGGGCGCACCTCAACATCTGCATGTTGTCCATCCACATAATCGTACAAATAATGGCCATTCCAAAAGACATCAACAAAAGATTGTCGTGTCAATTCCGACTGATAATCCAACAGATCAGCGCTATATTCATCTTTTTGCTCAATAGCAATAGCCGTAGCAAATTTCAGCGCATTGTACCACAAAGCATTGATCTCCACCACATATCCACTCCGGGGAATAATGGGTATGCCATTTTCTTTGGCATTCATCCATGTTGCCGCTTTTAGTACCCCATTTGTATAGAGCAATCCATTCTCGTGCAAAAACAGATTCGGATGTTTTTGTTTACGAATAAAAGCAATCACATCAAGCACCATTTGTCCGTAACGTGAAGACGCATCAGTTATACCGACAGATACAGCATAATGTTGTACGGCCCGAATCATCCATAAAAGGACATCCGGAGCATCCAGTTCAGAGAAAAGCTTTTCAATGGGTTTCCCTTCCAGAAAAAGAGCAATCGCTTCCGAAGCAGTATCCATTATTTTCTCAAACATCTCCCGGTCGTCGATGGCAAGGGTGATTCCTGCTAAAGCAATAAATTCATCACGTGCCCGCACCTTAAACCAAGGATAACCGGCTAAAAGATAGTTATCACCGTTGCGTTTCAAATAAAATTGTTGTGCGGCATTTTTTAAGGTATGGTAAAAATCGCTTCGCATTGTCCGTTTCTCCAATTCTTTTTCAAATAGTGAAGCAAGCCGACGGTGTTCTACCGGAGTTGTACCTGCCGAAAACAAAAGGGTTTCGCCTTTAGAAATGGGAAAATCAAAATACCCGGGCACATACAAGTCTTCTTTGAAATCGTATCCCCGTTCCTGTTCTTTCGGATATTCAATCCCTTTATACCAATGAGGTTCCGATATAAAACGATTTTTCTTCGACAATTGCATATAGAGCGTTGGATAACCTTCGTACAAACACATTGCAATACCATTGTCAACGTCCATTACCGTCTCGTCTAATGCGTCATTTTCTATGCAAAGCTCATGTACGCTTCGAAAAGCCAGAAAGGGTCGCAACCGGAGAGTTGTTGGCGAATGTGCATCCAATAACGTATAACGAATTACAAACCTGTTTTCATGCAAAACAAAGATGCGTTCTTTCGACAGAATAACCCCGCCAACCCGATAAATAGTCTTGGCTACCGCTTCTAAATGAAACTCGCGAATGTATTTTTGCCCATTCGGACTGAAGAAATTCCCTTCATATTTATGAACCCCTAAATTGAATTCCGCACCATGCTGTATAATGGTTTCATCAAGTGACGATAATAAGACATAATTATTATCGCTCAGCTCGGGCACAGGCACAGCCAGCAAACCGTGGTATTTACGCGTATTACAATCCACCAGGGTGGTTGCGCTGTAAGCTCCTGACTTATTTGTTCGTAAAATCTCCTTTCGCAACGATTTCTCTAAATTTGCCAGGCTGCTTTTATCAAATTTCAAGTATGACATGGCTTAGTTTCTTTTTTGTAGGTGAATATACAGCTTGTAGTAAAAACAGTGCAAGATACTCTTTTTTTTAAAATCTATCACCTTCTATGCTCTTTTTTGTAATAAAAAAAATCCTTCTGATGCTTCAAAACAAATCGCTATTTTTGCAACAAAGAAAATGCACCCTCATCCGGGCTGCAATAACACAAAATGAGCATGACCCATCGTTCGCAAGAAGCAACAAAAGACCTTATTAGTATTTGCATAATCACTTATAATCAACAACAATACATTCGGAGAGCAATCGACAGCGCCCTTGCTCAAACTGGGCATATTGATATTGAAATCGTGATTAGCGACGATGGCTCAAATGACAATACCCTACAGATTTGCGCTGAATATCAACAAAAGCACCCCAATCTTGTTCGCGTGGCAACCTCAACCACAAATCGGGGCGTTTTGTCAAATTGGCATCAAGCCATTGAGGCCTCGAAAGGAACTTATATTGCACTCTTGGAAGGAGATGACTATTGGACTGACCCTCAAAAACTAAGTAAACAATATGCCATTTTGCAAAAAGAGAATGCCATTGGGTTTGTCTATTCCGACTTCTTTTATTTAGACAAAAAAAATGGGACGTTGATTCAGGGGATGAACCATTACAAGCCTTCGAATAATCTGTTTGAAGAAACATTATTCAGCCAAGCCATGGTTTCTTCCACACTGATGTTTCGTCGCTCTTTATTTGAGTCGGCCTTATTTCAACAATTTATGGCACATCACTTTTTGACTCCCGATTTACCTCTTTTCCTGCATTTCTGTTTATCCGCTCAGGGATATTTTTTACCCGATACCACAACCATTTACAATTGGAGATCCGGAAGCGTCAGTCGTCCAACATCACAGCAAGATGAGCTTCGGTTTCGTGAGTCCATTTACCAAATTCGCCTTTTTTTCATCATGGAAAGAGGCAAAAACAAAAAGCTGCTTCTGGCAAAAAATGAGTTTATCTGGCAAAGGGAACAATTGCTGATTTCTTGGAAATACAATGATTATCACAATGCAAGGCAGCTTGCTTACGCATTTCCTTTCATCGCTACATGGCGAAAAGACAAAAAGATTGCTTTGTTGTCCATTTTATCGCGACACCATACAAGTTTTCGATTATTTCGTCCATACATAACCCGCCATAGACCATTACAATGAACAACACGAAACGCCCCATTCATTTATTGCAACTGCCTTCCTATTTTATTCCAATGGGCGGAGAGTTTTGCATGGATCAAAGCGTGGCATTAAAAAAGGCCGGACTCGATGTTTCCATTGTGGCTAATGTCATATTGCCTTTTCGTTTCGCATTTCAGTTACACCGCTTTCCACTATTTCCTGTAATACGAGAAGAAAATGGCATTCGTGTCTATCGCTATTTTCAACGAAACATCCCAAAATCAGACGAAA
The DNA here is from genome assembly GCA_027450045.1 of Paludibacter sp. GTDB lineage: Bacteria > Bacteroidota > Bacteroidia > Bacteroidales > Paludibacteraceae > Microbacter. The sequence goes on from DAIDKM010000055.1 coordinate 15,197, forward strand.
TGAATCTACAACGCTGGATTGACACCTCGTTTCGAATGGTTTCTTCCTACATCCAACAAAACGGGAAGCCCGATATCATTCATGCTCATAGTTGGAAATGTGCCGGCTACGTCTGCGCATTAATCAAAGATAAATACCAGATCCCGTATGTGATTACAGAACACTCGGGCACCTTAAATCCAAGATCGAATAGGTTAAGCACTCTTTTGGCCGATTCGTGGATGAGCGATAAATTGCAAAAGGCCTACAACAATGCCGATGCCATAATTGGCGTATCCAACGAGGTAGTCGAAGGTATTCGTTCTTTTCTGCAATCCGACGTTCCCATGTTCAGCATTTCCAACCTGATTGATATCGAGTTCTTCTCGCCGCCTCACAAAAGAGAGTCACATGGGGAATTTGTTTTTGCAGCGGCTAATTCAAACTTACCGGTAAAAGCATATGACATTCTGTTCCAGGCGTTCGATCTACTCTGCGAACAAACAACAAACGTCCGTTTACGCATTGCCGGCGATGGGTTTGAAACCCGCATTGCCAAACAGATGATCGCACAATGCACCCACCATGATAAAATCGACTTTTTAGGATGGCAATCACCAGAAGGCGTTCGTCGGTTGCTCTGGGAAGCTGACGCTTTCGTTCTTTCGAGTCGCGAAGAATCGCAATCCATTGCGGTTTTAGAAGCGATGAGTACCGGATTACCGATTGTTGGCACCCATGTTGTCCCTTCGGCGGTGCTAACACCGGAAGTTGGCTATCGCGTACCCATCAACCAACCACAAGCTCTGGCACAGGCAATGCACAACATGGGTCAAAATAAAGCCCATTTCAACTCCGCAACCATAGCACATCATGCGCATCAATTAGCACATCCCGATCGGGTTACCGAACAATTGTTGTCCATTTACGGTACGATTCTACATCGATAATTTGTTAAGAATGAAGTTACAATCCCTTTATTTTCAATAGGGTATTCACCAATATGGAATTCGATTTCTTTATTTCAAAATACGGCGTCAACTGGTTGGCAAATTGGCGATACGAATCAGCTACTGGTTCCATCATGCTGCCTTCCAAATCGAAAGCAATGGTTTTATCCGAAAGATACTGAATCGCTTCCCAAATCAACAAACTCAGTGCTCCCGATTGTTTATGAAGCTCATCGATAGCATACACCAAACAATAAGCGCTGCTCATATCCCAAACCACCAATAACGTTGCATACAAGTGGCCATGCGCATCGTTAGCCGATAAAATGAGACCTTGATTACGGGCAAAAACCGCGTCGGTAAGCCGCTGAAATAATTCCCATGAGTAAGAAATTTTCTCTTTTCGCCGGGCAAGCGCCTTTTGATGAAACTCATAAAATGCACAAGGATCTAAGTCAAAAGAGACCTTCAATGTAGATTCCGCTTTGCGAATATCCCGTCTTTTCCGTTCGCTAAAAGCGGCAAACACCTCTTGCGG
>DAIDKM010000056.1 GCA_027450045.1 Paludibacter sp.
CCCACGATTTGACTAAATAAAGAAAAGCTGTCTCTGTGAAAACGGAGGCAGCTTTTCTTTATTGGTATGTACAAAACCTTCCCAAATCAATTTCAATAGCTCCCTAAAGTGTTATGTATAGAAATAAAAAAACCACTTACCTTTTTATTTGTAAGTGGTTTTTTATTGTGGGCGTTGAGGGATTCGAACCCCCGACCCTCTGCTTGTAAGGCAGATGCTCTGAACCAGCTGAGCTAAACGCCCTCTTCTAAAGCGTTGCAAAGATAAGCAGTGATTTTTATACTGGCAAATAATCTGTGCATTTTTATTTGATTTTTCAAAGAGCTTCCGCAACTACATAGCTACTGCCACCAATAAAGATCACATCGTCATCATTAGCTGCATGTTTTGCCATTTTTACGGCTTCTTCCACTGAAGAATATGCTGTCCCATTCAAGCCCAACAAAGCAGCTTGTTGCTGCAATTGATGGCATTCCAAAGCTCTTGGAATGGCTGCTTGGGTAAAATAATAGATTGCCTGCGGCGGCAAAAGAGGCAGTATTTTAGAAGGATCTTTGTCGCTCACCATGCCAAACACAATGTGCAACTGTCGATACGAAAGTTGCAAAAGTTGCTGCATCACATAACGGATGCCGGCTTCGTTATGTCCTGTATCGCAAATCATCAAAGGCTGATGTTGCAGCACTTGCCAACGTCCCTGAAGACCCGTCAATTCTACAACCCGCTCAATACCTTGTTGAACACTATTGGCAGGCAGCTCAATGCCTTGTTGCCTTAATAGATTGGCCGAGGCGAGCACTGTAGTGAGATTTTTTCCCTGATAGAGACCTTTTAAACCCGGTTTGATGTTGCCGTATTCCATATTATAAAAGCTACCGGAAGGTTCTTCATGCTGAAGATGTAGCATCTCTTCGGCAAAATAAAGTGGAGAATTAACCTGGTGAGCACGGCTTGTAAAAATTTCTTTCACGGAACCTTCAGCTTCCCCAATCAGAACGGGCACATGAGGTTTCATAATGCCGGACTTTTCAAACGCAATTTTTTCCAATGTATCGCCCAAAAATTGTTGATGGTCGAAACTGATATTGGTAATGACACTCAATATAGGGGTGATAATGTTTGTGCTATCCAAACGGCCACCCAACCCAACTTCAATTACCGCAATATCCACTTGTTCATCAGCAAAATAATCGAACGCCATCTCCATCGTTAGTTCAAAAAACGAAGGATGCAGTGGTTCAAAAGTCGCAGCGTAGGTTTGCACGAAATCAATAACCTTTTGTTGAGGAATCATTTCACCATTGACGCGAATTCGCTCGCGAAAATCTTTCAAATGAGGCGAAGTGTATAATCCGGTTTTATATCCGGCAGCTTGCAAAATAGCAGCTAACATGTGTGATGTAGATCCTTTGCCATTGGTGCCGGCAACATGGATGGTTTTGTAACGCCGGTGCGGATTGCCTAAAAAGCCATCCATTTGTATCGAGGTATCTAAACCTGCTTTGTAGGCCGATCCACCAACACGCTCAAACAATGGGAGCTGATGATAAAGATAGTCAATTGTTTCTTGATAGGTCATAATAAAAAACCGACAACCTCATTTGTGAAGTTGTCGGCTGCAAAATTCGTTATTTTTAATGACAAATCCATTGGTTGTTTCCAATAGATTTGAATATCAGGTGAGTTTTTCCAACTTTGAAACGTTCTCCTGAATCATCGATTCAGGGACATCATAATTCGTGAGCTTACCAGAGAAATAACTGTCATAAGCTGTCATATCAATCAAGCCATGCCCTGATAAGTTGAACAAGATTACTTTTTCTTTGCCTTCTTCCTTGGCTTTCAAGGCTTCTTGAATAGCAACTGCAATGGCGTGAGTCGATTCGGGTGCCGGAATAATGCCTTCGGTGCGAGCAAACAAAACGCCTGCTTCAAACGTATCCAATTGTTTGACTGCTTGCGCTTCAATCAATCCATCTTTCAACAATTGGCTCACGATGGAACCTGCGCCATGATAACGTAATCCTCCTGCATGAATATCCGCCGGTTGGAAATCGTGCCCCAACGTGAACATAGGAATCAATGGAGTCATTCCAATAGTATCCCCAAAATCGTATTCAAACTTACCGCGTGTCAATTTCGGACATGAAGCAGGTTCAGCAGCAATAAAACGTGTTGTTTTGCCATCAAGAAAATTATGACGTAAAAACGGAAATGAAATTCCTGAGAAATTGGAACCACCACCAAAACAACCAATCACCACATCGGGATAATCGCCAACCAAATCCATCTGTTTTTCGGCTTCCAATCCAATAATAGTTTGATGTAGAATAACATGATTCAATACACTTCCCAAGGTATAACGTGTGTCAGGATGGGTAACTGCCGCTTCAACCGCTTCGGAGATGGCGCCACCCAAACTTCCTGAACTGTTCGGATCTCTTGCCAACAACGCCCTTCCTGCAGCCGTGCGATTGCTTGGAGAAGGAATCACTTCGGCACCATACGTTTGCATCACAAACTTGCGATAAGGCTTTTGGTCATAACTCACTTTTACCATATAAACTTGCAAATCGAGTCCAAAATGCTGACAGGCAATACTCATAGCACTTCCCCATTGTCCGGCTCCGGTTTCGGTGGTGATGTGCTTGATACCCTCGATTTTGTTATAATACGCTTGTGGAATCGCGGAGTTAAGTTTATGTGACCCTACAGGACTGACACTCTCGTTTTTGAAATAAATCTTGGCCGGAGTATCCAACGCTTTTTCCAATCCCGAAGCGCGTACTAACGGAGTAGGACGATAAATCTTGTACAACTGCCATACCTCATCGGGAATTTCAACATAGCGCTCCGTTGTAAATTCTTGTGCTACGAGTCCTTTAGCAAAAAGCGGCTCCATTTCTTCCGGTCTCAAAGGCTGTTTGGTCCCGGGATTCAACATGGGCAGAGGTTTGTTTTTCATGTCTGCCACAATGTTGTACCATGCTTTTGGCATGTCCTGTTCTGACAATAAAATCTTTTTAGTTGTTTTCATTCGGTGAATTTGAAAATAATGAATTAATGATGTTTTACTTGTTGTGTTGATCTGAAATAGGAAAACAAAAACCGCAAGAAAAGGTTCCTGCGGTTTGACTTTGTAAAAAAATTGAGCTCAATGCATTCACCCTTATTTTAGAATGAATAGCGCCACCAATTTCTATGTTCGATTTGCACCATTTGCTTACGATTTGATTGCAAAGGAACGAAAAAGATAGAAAAACAACAAATTGTATGGCAAAAAAAATCAATCTTTGATCTATTCTGTCGTACAAATGCTACTCATCATCTAATTTCACATGACGGATGTCCCTTCCTTCGAGTGCGTAGATTGAAGATTCGGCAATGTTAGTAGCGTGATCGCCAATGCGTTCAATATTTGAAATGATGTTGTTCAGATTGATAAAAGTAAACAGCAAATGCTGCGTTTCTTCCGGAATATCGCTTTTCGTAATGGCCTTTTTGATGAGCTTACGGTTCATCTCGTCCACTACCGCATCATTTTTGATCGTCCAGATTGCCTCTTCTTTATCATTTGTGGTAAAAGAGAGAATGGATCTTTTTACCATGCTGACACTTGCCATCAACATGTTTGACATCACTTCCGACATTTTCGAGTACACATGGTCATCTTGAATTCTTGGAATGAAATAAACGATGTTCATGACTAAATCGCCAATTCGTTCAAGATTAGACACCATTTGATATACAGCCATCACCTGCCGCAAATCGGTGGCTACCGGTTGTTGCAACACAATGGTATCGATAATCTCATCGCCTAATTGAATCTCTAAATCGTCAATGTCTATTTCGTTGGCGTTCAATTCATCCAACAAAGCAGGGGGAATGGTCGTATCTCCTCTATTGATAATTTTCTCCAATAAATCGAGTTGATATAAAACCAATTGAGACAGATCATTAAATTTTTCCCGAATGCCGAGCAGCGCGTTTTCTTTTTGTATGTTCATAAGAAAATAAGTTAGTGGGTTCTCGTTATTGTTGATTCTCTATAAATTATCCGAATTTTCCGGTTAGGTATCCTTCGGTGCGCGGATCTTTTGGGTTGGTGAACATCGTTTTTGTATCCTCGTATTCGATCAATTCTCCTAAATACATAAACATGGAATTGTCGGAGATTCGGGCAGCTTGAGACATGTTGTGCGTGACCAAAATAATTGTATAATGTTGCTTCAGTTCAACCAATAAATCTTCGATTTTGGCCGTTGACACCGGGTCAAGAGCAGAAGTAGGTTCATCCAACAAAATAATTTCAGGTTTGAAAGCCAATGCACGAGCTACACAAAGGCGCTGCTGCTGACCTCCCGAAAGGAAAGTTCCTTTTTTATGAAGTGCATTCTTAACTTCGTCCCATAACGTCACATCGCGCAACGTGGTTTCAACAATTTCATCGCGTTCCGACCGTTTCAAATGGATGCCATTCAATTTGTAACCCGCAATGACATTCTCGTAAATACTCATTGTCGGAAAAGGGTTTGGGCGTTGAAATACCATGCCAATTTTGCGACGCAACTCAATGGTAGGCATTTCGTAAATATTATCACCATACAACTTAATCTTGCCTTCGGTCGAAATGTTGGGATACAGTTCATGCATCCGGTTTATAGCTCGTAAAAGTGTTGTTTTACCACATCCCGAAGGTCCCATAATCGCTGTAATGGCATTTTTCCGTACTGTTGCCGTCACATTTTTTACGGCATATTTATCACGATCGTACGCAATGGAAAGATCTTCGATTGATAAAATGGAAGCGGCAGGTGCCATACTGTTTTCGTTTATCTTCATCTCGTATTTCTATTTGTAATCTTTGTTTGTTATTGAATACTTTTTTTTGCTGCAATCCATTTTGAAAGAATGTTCAACAAAAGAACAAATCCCATCAAAAAGAGCGATGAGCTCCAAATTAAATTCACCATGTTCGGATCATTGTAAAATTGCCAAATCAGCAAAGGCACAGCGCTGACCGGTTTTGCAAGATTCCAATTGACAGACGAATTACCTAAAGTGGTTAGCAACAGAGGAGCTGTTTCCCCTAATACGCGCGACACGGCAAGCAATACGCCGGTTATCAAACCACTAAAGCTGGATGGGATAAGCACTCTTAGAATTACTTTGTAATAAGGAGTCCCCAATGCTATTGCAGCCTCTTTAAGGGTTGTAGGAACCATCTTCATCGACTCTTCAGTGGAACGAATGATCAGTGGGAGCATCATAATAGCAAGAGCTACACTACCTGCTAAGACTGAATATCCTTTGGTAATATCAACAACCACCCAAAGATAAACAATTAATCCGACAACAATTGACGGAACTCCTTGCAATACATCGGAAATATCGCGTATAACACCGGCATAGCGTTTAGTAGCATTTTCATACAAATAAATTCCAATGACGATGCCAAACGGAATTGCAATAACAGAAGCTAATCCTACTAACAAAAGCGTACCTGTTATACCATTAAGAATGCCTCCGGGAATGATTTTTCCACTCGCATTGGCCATCATGGCGTCAAACGTGTCGGGCGCCACTTGCGTAAAGAAACTCCAATTAATTTGGTGGTACCCTTTCACCACTAATGTGCCAATAATCAAAAAGACAATTGAAATGGTAATTAAAGCAAATAAGAGAACAATGCTGAAAAAAAGACGGCTTTTAAAACTTCGTACCCCAAAATGGGTGGTAGCAATCATTGCTTTTCTTTTCTGTAAAATAGAACTATCCATTAGGCAAATTTTTTAATAATATACTTTCCGGTAGCATTAATAATGGCTGTTATGACAAACAAGAGGAGTCCAATTTCAATCAAAGAGCTTAAATGAACGCCACTGGCTTCGCCAAATTCATTGGCGATTACGCTCGCCATGGTATTTCCGGTACTAAACAAACCTTTTGGCAAAATATTTGCATTTCCAATAAGCATGGTTACTGCCATTGTTTCTCCCAGTGCCCGGCCAAAAGCCAAAATGTAACTTGCTGTTATTCCCGAACGGGCATTCGGCAGAATGACGTTCCAAATCACTTCAAGCCGTGTGGCTCCAAGCGAATAAGCAGCTTCTTTCAATTCGTTGGGTACCATCATAATGATTGAATTGCTCAACGAAGTAGCATATGGCACAATCATAATGGCAAGCACAAGACCAGCCGTGAAAATACCAAATCCCTGATGGCTCAATCCGATACTGACGATAAATGGGCGTAGTGCATAAAACCCCCACAAACCAAAAATCACCGATGGAATGCCTGCCAATAAATCAACACAAGTACTTACCACATTTGCAAACCACGTTTTTCGGAAATATTCTGCCACAATGAGAGAAGTAGAAAAAGCCAGTGGAATTGCCACAAGTAAAGCAAAAATGGATGTAAATAAAGTACCGGCAATAAATGCTAAAGCGCCGAAGTGCTGATCGCCCTGAGTTGGGTTCCATTCAGGAGAAACAAGAAACTTCCATCCAAAAACGCGAAAAGAAGGTAACGATCCTTCCACTAATGAATAAAGCATGCCGCCTGCCACAACCAGAATCAGCAACGAAGCGCCAAATAAAATGTATTTCGTTATTTTATCACTGTTCATTCAATAAAGTTTTATATAACACTAAACCTTTCGGGTCATTTCTATGATCAAGAAACGCCCCGAAAGGAATAGTAAAAAATTGGATTAAAACTACTTGTTGTTATTGCAAAATAGGCTTGCCGTTGTAAGTTACTGTGCGTAAAATTGATTTATCAAGTGCAACAACTGAAGCCGGTAGTGGCACATAATCAATCTGTTGAGCTACAGCTTGTCCATCAGGACTCAACATCCAATCCCATAGTTTCAATAATGCTTCAGCCTGAGCCAACGTGCGATTGTTGTAATTTTGCTCTTTATAAAGAATCACCCAGGTAAATCCGGCAATTGGATAAGCAGCAGGATCTGGCGAGTTGGTAATCATGATGCGCGTATCTTGAGGCATCGTTCCTTTTCCGGCAGCGCTTGTCGAAGCAAAATCAGGTTTGATAAAAATGCCGGCTTGATTTTTGATTGTCGCAAAAGGAATTTTTTGTGCAAACGCATACGTTGATTCAACATACCCAATGGCACCCACGGTTTGACTAATCGTTCCGGCTACACCAGGATTCCCTTTGCCACCAATACCAACAGGCCAATTGACGGTAGTTCCAAAACCATATTTTGTTTTCCATTCAGGACTTACTTTGGTCAGGTAGTTAGTAAAAATGTTTGACGTTCCGCTACCATCTGAACGATACACTACGGTGATGGGTAAGTTCGGGAATTTCACACCCGGATTAAGTTGTGCCAATGCGGGATCATTCCATTTTTTGATTTTCCCCAAATAGATGTTAGCCAATACGTCAGACGTTAATTTCATGTCTTGAATACCCGGCAAATTGAAAGCCATCACAACGGCTCCACTACAAGTAGGAAATTCTACTACAGGCGCCGGCATAGCTGTCATTTGAGTATCTGTTAAAAAAGCATCGCTTGCTCCAAAATCAACAACGCGATCTTTCAAACTGCGGATACCTCCACCGGAGCCAATTCCTCCGTACGATATTTTTACACCGGTAATAGGAGTATATTTTTGAAATGCTGTGGTGTAGAAGGGCATTACAAATGTTGAACCTGCACCCGAAAGGGTAACTGACGATTGATTTCCATTCTTTTTGCCACTATGACATGAGGCAAAAACCAGCGCAAGCGCTAAAAACAAACCGATTTTTTTCATAACTAAAGATATTAATAAGTGAAACTGATTTTATGTGAACCGTACTACTTTTGAAACTGATTAGAAATTAAGTCCTACGTTTACGTCGATGCTCGTCGTTGAATGCAAGGAACTCAATGATGGTTTTGAATAACGGATGTTAGGAGAGACTTGTACTCCCTTTACCGGAAAGAACTCCAAACCTGCCATGTAAAGTTGACCATCTGCCGTATCCCAGCCTGAGGTAGAGCTTCCTATCTTTTTGGAAGTCAAATCATCAAACCTTGCAAAGATAGTCATGCTTTTGCTTGTTTTGTATGTTGCATGAAGAGAAATACCCGAGAAATTATGATCCTGAATCATTTTATTACCAACCTGCATATCATATTCAGCGCCTAATGTTAAATTTTCGCCGGTATAGGCAAGAAATGCGTTAAATGATTTTTGTGCAACGTTTTTCTTCATATAATCGACATATACCCGAGCAACAAGATTTGTCACTGGTTTTACCGTTAATCCGGCTGCCACTTTAAGCGTGCTATCTGCTTGAACTTTTTGAAATCCTTCACCGTTCAAGATTTGAGCATCAATACTAACTTGTGGAGCTAATTGTAATTTTGCAGATACTCCAAGGTCGGCGCTTGAACCAAAACCATATTGATCCTGAAATGTCTTGGCCAAATAACGTTTCCCCCAAATTCCTTCTTGCAAACTGAACATACTGGTACCGATCATCCCCATATCTACGGTAAGCAATCGATCTGAATATTCAACGAATGCGTTTTTCAAAAAAGCTGTAAATGCGGAAGGATTTAATCCTGCTGAGTTAGCCACATCAAACACAATTTTTCCTGAAAAATTTTGGCTGAAATTATACCCATAGCCAAAATAAGCACGAGAAAGTTCAAAAGCAGCATTGCTTTTGCTGTTTGACGTGTTATACGCGAAATCATTAAAGATTGTGACTATCGGTTTTCCACTCGGTTTAAACGTGTCTGTAGTGGTTCCGGTAGTTTGTGCCGCAAGCAAATTGCTCATAACAAGTAGGAAAGTTAAGCTCAAAAAGATTTTTTTCATCGTGAATAATTTTTGATTTACATTTCGGTAGCAAAAGTATCGCCAAGTTGTTACAAGAATGTGAAGGGAATGTTACAATTTTATGACAATTTTCATATCGCTGTAAGTGCTATGGAAGACCTAATGACTTTATTCTAAATTAATTGTTTTGCTATCACCCCATTCTAAATGTGAAGTTGCTCCCGATTTATTCCAAAAACACTCCCTAACGGTCATCTTTTTTGTCTCTTCATCTATGGAAATTACCTGAAACGAGATTTTAGATTCATCTCCTACACGATTCGGAGCATCGGTTCCGGATATATCTCCTTTCATAGGAGAATCCACTCTGAAAACATTCAACTGAATATCGTCATCAGGACCGTAATACGTATAAAATTGATTGAAGTTGTCATGTCCATGAAAATAGGCTTTAATATTAGGATGCAACTTTAGAAAAGCCACAAAGTTTCGTTGCTCAATGTTAGTAGAAGATTTTGGTGTTTTGCCATCTTTAAACATCTCTCCAAGCACATTCTCAAATTTATCGGTGGAATTAATCCTGTGATCACCATTGGGGTTCGTAAAATGTAAAGGATCGGCAATGGGTGGGTCATGAGTAAAAATCATTACCGGCGTGCTCATACTTACTGAAGACAGATCATGCTGCATCCAAATACGTGCAATAGAATCAGGCCACATGTTGATAAACATAAAATGCACCCCTGCAATGTTTCTGGAATAATTGATTTTATCTGTTTGATAGTTATAAGTAGCATTCGTGAGCGGAACGGCTGGCGAAAGCATCATGTTATAAATATTGACCATTGAAGTCGCATCAATAGCAGGATTCATTGGTTTAGTATAACCGATAGCATCTGAAACATCGTGATTGCCGCATGTCAAAAGAAAACTGACAGGTTTATTCTCTTTGTTTTTAAGCGTAATGCCATCGTTCAAATAGGCAGCGGTGAATTGTGCCCATGATGCAGAAGCTGATTGAATACCAATTTGTTGACGATTGACAATATCACCTGTTATAATCATATAATCAATGCTGCCTACTTTTGTCCCTTGATTAACACCGCCATCTTTGGGAAATGTTACTTCAGGTAATGTGTTTATTTCCTGGATCATCGCTTTGTTAACGCTGTTTGCATCCACATTGATTTTGCCACGAAAAGTACGATGCCACCCAAAATGCGTATCAGAAGTATAAACGATTTGTACAGTGTTTGGGGCAGCATAGACAATTGTTTTTTGACATGATAAAAGGGCCGAAAGAAAGAAAATCGCTAATGAATATCGCCATGCGGCACGTCTCGTTTTCATCGCCAAATGAGTTAAGTTCATAATTATTTGTTTATTAAAATAATAAATAGACTTTCAAAAAGAGCATTCATGATTTCTGTGTTTCCATACAAGACTTTATATAAATGGAAATGCCTTCGAAATGACTGATTTAATAGAAAAATAAAATGGCGTTCACGTTGAAATGAGTACGCCATTTTATTCGATCTAAACTACAAAACCTTACTACCTAAAAAACACAATCCTTGTTGGCAACGTTTACAGAAATTGAAAGACCATAGTTGACTAATAGTTACACAAACCAACAAGAGACATTTGTTTTAATGTTGATTTCCGGAACCATCATTTTGATAGCAACCCATATCAGCGCCTGGCATTGTAATAGTTGCTTTTAATTTTGGATTGGTTACATGCACTGCTGCTATTGGAGCAATAAGCGTTGGATCTGTTGTTCCTTTCCCAATGGCAGGTGAATTAGCTTGCAACCTGAAATTAAACGAACCAACAGCAGAAATATCTGATAAATGTTGAATCCCTTGTTCAGGAAGTGGGAAGCTCACAAACAGAGGGTTCCCTTTTTGTACAAAGGAAGAACCGTTGTAAGGAGTAACCATATTAGGACAGTTTCCACTTGCATCCAACGTATAGAGATAAGCGGCTGAATATAAAGAAGCCGGAAATATAGTAGCAGTTGGAGTTGGAATATCCGTTGATTGAGGCACGGTAACAGATGTAGTAGGAGGTACCGGATAGAACATGTCGCACACACTTAAAGAGTCACCGTATGAATAATTATACCCGTACGACATGTGCAATACATCAGCAGCAGGGTTATTATGAATACGCAATCCAACTCTACAATTTACAATCAGGTTATTATAAACTTCGCCTCTCGCTCCGCTTTCGTAATTAATGGATCCTCCACGTCCCGTTGGATCTGATTGCCTGTACCCGCAATTTATATAAGTGTTATTGTACATGTTTACGTTGGTTTGTACATTCGAACTGGTAGGCATAGCTGCTTTTGTCATATTTGTAGCACCACCAATGCATAGATTATAAGCCATATCGCCTACAGAACCACTTTTTACATTAGCGCCATCCCCGCCTGTGAATCCACATTTTTCAAAAGTGTTTCGCATTACCTCAAATCGTCCGGCAGAAAGACGAATAGCATCATCAATACAACCATACATCCAGCTATCTTCAAAAATAAAATCGCCATTCAGGTTTTGAAAATAGATACCAAAAGAACCATCTCCTGCTGCCTTCCCGCTTGGAAAGAAATTGGCTGAAAAGGAAGCTCCGGTATATTCTACATGCGTAAATTTAAGATCTAATAAAGTACAAGAAGGTTCACAATTTATTCCTGTCCAATATCCACAATATGCAGAATCACTCGCAATAGATGCTCCAACTTGATCTGTTTTAGTAAACGTTTTATCAGGTCCTATCCAGTTTGGCTGATCCTTTGTTCCCAAAGAAATAAATACGCCCTTTACCAAAATGGTTAATCCCCGACCTACCTTTAAATGCACCCCTGGTTGCATCAACAATGTATCACCTTGATTGACCGTAATATTACCTGTCATGGTGTACGTTTGTCCACTCAACATAGTCCCTTTTACGCTTCCTGAAAGAGGCGTGCCAGCAGTTATAGGTTGACCGATGACCAAAGGAGGCACAGAAACTACCACTGAACTTTTAGTACATGACGTCAACAGAACGCCAAATAAAAGAGTGACAACACTTAACAAAGAAATTTTTGTTCTCATACTGAATTGAATTTGAAATTAAAATGAATATCTTATACCAACGAGATAACTGGGTTGATAAGTCTCCTTCTGAACGACAACACTATTTGGACTATTTTGTTCAGGCAATTGAAAATTCCCTGTCAAATAGGAGTTTGGACGAAATATGCGTGTAATAGCAACTGAATTCAGAAGATTTCTTGCTTTGCCAAAAATTTTGAGATTGATTTTTTTGCTCACACTTTGTTCAAATGAAAAATCCATTGTCGTGTAAGGCATGCTCCAATAATCCAACCCATAATATCCCGATACTTGCGAAATATATTTCCCGGTATATACAAACGACAATTGCATGTTAAGTCCCAATCTTAAATTCTTGTAGAGCAACGACAAGTTTCCAATATTGTCTGCCTGTCCCTGCATGGGTCGTGTCACACGAATGCTATCCGTAATCAATTGACCGCTATTGTCTCGATGATAACTGGCTTTATAGGTAGTAATACTTGATTTTGTAAGTGTATAGTTAGCTGATATTCCAAAGTTTTTGAAATATTTCAAAATCACCAGCTCAAAGCCGTAATTAGTTGCGGTACCAAAATTTTGAGGTTTCATTTGCAATGATGATGGACCTAAATCCTGCACTAAGCTATATTCAATCGGATCGGTGATTCTTTTATAGAAAAGTCCGGCAAGAATCTGCTCTGAAGGATGAGGAAAAAGTTCATATCGAAAATCCACATTTTGAGCTTTTGAACGTTTGAGGTATGCGTTCCCTTCCTCATCAAAGTATTCTCCTGAAATAAGGTATGGCACCACTTCAAAATAACCCGGTCGTGAAATAGAAGAGTAATAACTTAATCGTAGGTTCTGATTATCGGCAAGAGTATACCGCAAATGGAGACTTGGCAAGATGTCCATGTAAACTTGGCTCCCCGAACTTCCCACAAAAGAGATAGGCATAGGTGTTTTGTAGTGCAGATTAGTCTGTTCCACTCTTACTCCTGCTAATACATCAAGTTTCTTCCAAAGATTCAATTTTGCTTCTCCATAATAGGCCGCTACATTTTCTGTTACCTGATAATCATTTTGATTTACCGGACTTCCCAAGTTGGCATTGTACCCTACAAATGCAAATTTTGCACTGTCAATCGTAGTGAAAGCTTGTGGCTCATTGTTAATGAGTTGAGGAGTAAGTTGATATGCATTGTAATAGTTATCTCTTGTTTTGTGACGATACATACCTCCTGCTTGTGTCTTAATTTCTTGGCCTGCAATGGTAGGATTCCAATAGACATTCAAATAACCTGAAATATCCTGATCCGCATTATGGCTCCATTTATGAGTCATACCCTGAAGAGTCGGAGAATTGATAATGGTACTGTTATACTGTAGTTCAACATCATCAGGATTGCTTGCCCATGCTTTTGAATATACTGCCGACCAATCAAAAGAGAGTTGATTGGACAATGTATGTTTTCCTTGAAGGGTAGAATTATAAATACTCTCAAGCTGCGTTTGAGATCTGTCTTTTGTAATCACATTTCCGACACCGGTTCCTAAAGCAGTCTCCAACGAATGGCGAGAGATATATTTATTCAATTGAAAATAGGCATTATATAAAACTATTCTGTTATTCTTGTCAATGAAGAAATCATTTTTGTTATGTATTCCCAACCGATCATTTTGAGTGGAATAGGTTTGTTGAGTCATATATTCAAAACCCGGCATATTGTTCTCATTCGGTTTAGCTCTTGGCGTTGCAAAAAAGTCGTTTGAGCCACTGTAACTATTTTGATTGCTTACGGCTAAAATAACGCCTAATCTTTTGTTAAACAAACGATCTCCAATCGTAAATCCTCCCATAAAATTAGGAAGTGGGTTAACGGGCTTAAATTTCAAATTGTCAATAGTAAAGTCTGACACTTTAGCCGGATAATTTGCTCCATACATTTCTGCCGGAGATTTCAGGTTGACAGCTTGATGATTAAACTGATAAAAAGGTCTGTCAAGAAATAGTTGGTTATATCCACCTGCCACATCGGCAGTTAAAAGAAAACTTGGAGGAGCGTCTTTAAGCACAAGATTCATAGCGCCACCAATAGCATCTCCTTCCATATCAGGCGTTAACGTCTTTATAACTTCTAAATTTGAAATAAGCTCTGCCGGAAAAATATCCATCGGGACATAACGGTTTTTATCATCGGGACTGGGAATCTTAATCCCATCCACCAACGTATAATTATATCGTTTATCCATTCCCCGTATGATTGCGTACTGCCCTTCTCCGCTATTTGCCGTTCTTTGCACAGTCACACCTGACATACGCGATAAAATATTTGCAACCGTAATGTCTGGAGATAATTGTATGCTTTTGGCTGAAAGGATATTTTCTACATTCTCGGCTGATTTTTCTTTGTGCATGGCATATTCGCTACTTTCTTTGTTTTGTTCGGCTACTACATCTACCTGAGCCAAAGCAACACTGTTTGGTTCCATTAAAACAGTAACATTTGCAACAGGATGATTAGCTGATACTCGAATCTCTTTTTCTTGAGATTCGTAGCCTATATACCTAATAACTAAAATATGCCTTCCTGATTTTAATTTTTTAATATTAAATGATCCATCCAATCCGGCAAGATCATTTATTTGGTTATCCTGCTTATCAAAAACAACTGCTCCAATTAGAGGTTCTTTGCTTTTTGAGTCTAAAACATATCCTTTAATGTTTGACGCATTGACATAAGATGTAGCAAAGAGAGAAATGAACGAAAGTAGAATTAGCGTTTTGAAGAAAGATCTCAGTTTCATATATGTGGTTGTATATAAATAGATTGAATATTTAAATAATAGGTGACTGTGCCTTTGGAAAATTACTCGCCGATATATTGTTCAATTACTATTTTCCTAAAAGCGCTTACCTGTTATTTCAAAGTGAGTACAAATTATTTTTTGCTTAGCAACAAGTTTTTTATTATTTTCGATGGCAAAGGTATTCCCGTTATATTAAGATTCCGTGAAGTTGTTGTTACAATTTTATGACAATTTCATCTCCCTGAAATAGGCCAAATTGAGCGATACTGCCTAAAATTCAGGGAACCCACTTTTAAGATTTTGTCGGATATAAGAAATGCTGCATTTTTGTTTTACCCCAAATTGGAACTAATGTGGCCAAAAAAAATTGTTGTTCAATAAGTTGTGCTCCTTCGAGTTCAGATTTGTGTACTACAGATTTTTTCTTTTTGAAGGGTGCCTGTTTGTATTTCAGGGCATCATATAGTTGTATTACTTTTTGGTTTGGTTCGGAGTATCATCTTATTTCAATTGCTTCTTCAATGTGATTTTGAACCAACGTAGTAACCGTTTTCTGGGTATTCATTATAAAGGACTATCTCACGCCAACCACTGTGTATTTCTTGTTTTTCAATTGGTATCGAACCGTATTGACCACCCAATAAGCCAACAGACCCAAATGCAAATGTGCCATCGTGTTTTCATCTTTCTGGTGATAAATCGGACGTAAATCAAGGTTGGTTTTCAATACTCGGAATATGGCTTCAATTTCCCGTATGACGTTGTAACATTGCCAGATAAGCTCTTCAGAATCTGACTCTAAGGTGGTGCGAAGAAAATAAACTCCACTTCTTGCATTAATTTCAACATCCGGTTGTACCGATCATTTAATGCGAGTGCTATCTGTTTGTTCTCTTTTTCGACCACTTGATTACCCTGCTTGTTTGACTTGGATTTTGTTTTGACCCCTGCTGTATCTTCTGTTGTTTCCACTACAATATCAAAATAACGCCCGATAGAAGGATGTTTCCCTTTGAGTCACCTGATTCGTTCGTGAACTTTATCTACTTGTTTGACACCTGATTTTTTATTCAGGCTCTCTGCTATTTTTTGCATTTCTTCCTCAAAACGTTTACGGAACTGCTCATTCGTGGAGCGTTTCTTCAATTCTTTTGTATGACTTGCCATTTTGAAATAATAGTCGGTATTTCGGTCTGATTTTTCACGGCAAAGATCTATCTTTGGGTTCTTGTTGTCTGTAACCCTCCGTGGGAGCATCTGCCTCCATGGTATGATTCTTCAAAAGTTGAACGGCTTACGCACATATAATCGTAACCCTTGTCACAAATCATTTTCAGGTTGTCCTCCGTGACAATACCCGCATCAATGACCACCAATGCCTTCTTGTCGCACCTTGATGTTTTTACCCTGAGTTTATTGATCATAACCTCCAATGTCTTTGGATCAGACATGTTTCCTTCCAATATGGCTGAGTACTTAATAAATTTCTCGGGATTAATTAGGGTCTGCTGAGAAACGATAATATCATTGATATACAATAGGATAATGTCGTATTTTAAAAATTACATGCAGGCTT
>DAIDKM010000057.1 GCA_027450045.1 Paludibacter sp.
AAAAGATTGTAAACCAAGTCATTTTCATCACGAATCAACTGAGGGTGCGGTTCTTCTTCCACCACCACCAATAAATCACCATTAGATCCGCCACGTCGCGCAGCATTTCCCTTTCCTCGCAGTGACAATTGCATGCCTTCGGCAACGCCTGCCGGAATATTGATACTAATCACTTCGTCTTGTTTTACAACGCCTTCTCCGTTGCAGAATGTACATTTTTTTGTAATGGTTTTGCCTTCTCCGTTACAAGTTGGACAAACGGATTGTGTTTGCATCATTCCCAAAATGGTTTGCTGTACACGTGTAACATGACCTGATCCATGACATGTTGGGCAAGTTGAAACATCATTTGGATCGGCAGCGCCGGTGCCTCCACAATGTGAACAAGAAACATATTTGTTGACCTTGATCTTTTTTTCAACACCATTAGCAATTTCTTGCAACGTGAGACGAACTTTGACCCGCAAATCGGCACCTCGATTATAACGTTGACCTCCACCGCCCGAACCGCCAAATCCTCCGAATCCTCCAAAATGGCCACCAAAAATATCACCAAAGCGACTGAAGATATCATCCATGGAAAACTCCATGCCAGCACCTTGAAAACCGCCTCCGTTTCCGGCTGCCCCACTTACACCTGCATGGCCAAATTGATCGTAACGTTGTCGTTTTTGAGGATCACTCAAAATTTCGTAGGCTTCCGCTGCCTCTTTAAACTTTTCTTCAGCCGATTTATCACCAGGATTTTTATCCGGATGAAATTTCAATGCTTGCTTCCGGTATGCTTTTTTGATTTCTTCATCCGTTGCCGTTTTTGCAACTCCCAATATTTCGTAAAAATCTCTTTTTGTCATGGTTTGTTTGTACTTTTGAGTGAGTTGGTTCAGCTTATTCGCCTACAACGACTTTCGCATATCGAATGACTTTGTCGCGCATCATGTATCCCTTTTGAACGGAATCTATCACTTTCCCTTTTTGCGCTTCTGTTGGAGCTGGAATCGTTGTGATTGCTTCATGATATGCCGTATCAAAATCTCTATCAAGTGTTTCTATCGGACTCACCCCGTTTTGCTTTAAAAAAGCGATAAACTTAGCATAAATCAAATCCAAGCCTTGTTTCATCGCTTCCACATCGGTTGCGCTTTCAGCTGTTTTTAAGCCTCTTTCCAAATCATCGATCAGAGGTAATAAATTGATTATTAATGATTCCCCAGCTGACTTTATCATCTCAGCTTTTTCACGTAACGTTCGCTTTCGGTAATTATCAAATTCAGCCATCAAACGTAAATGCGTATCATTCAACTCATCATACTTCTTTTGCAACGCCGCCATCTCTTCTTTCAATTTCGTTTCTACAGTTATTTCTTCAGGTAACAATAACTCATCAGCAGCGTCAACCAATGTGTCTGATTCCGATTGAACTTCCGAAGATTGTTGTTCATTTTGAGTATCTTCTGTGAGCGGGTTTTCTTTCTTTTGCTTCATATGAATTTATTTTATGTTTTACACTGTGGCCATATAGAACTCGCATGATTTACTTTAACTTGAAAGAATTGATTTTCAATTCATCTCATCAGTTTTGGTGAATGCTTAAATACATGCTCGTTTCATATATCTACTTGTTTTTATTCTCAAAATATGGCTTCAAAAAAGCATGCAACTCATTTATTATCAATGACAAAAACAAACTATTTTTTGTTGAATGTTTCGATCATTGTAAGACAAAACCATTTTTACCATTAAACATCATTTTGATCGAACCATCAAACAAAAAACAGTAAGGTTGCAGGTCAATTTTGGCATTCAATAATTATTGACAAATCATTTTGCCTTTGCAAAAAGCTTACCAAATGAAGGAGCGCTTCCATCTTGTCAGCTCATTTTCCGTGGTTCTGCATTTTTGTCAGTTTTGGCTGTAATATATTTAACCGTGATGGTAAGGTTCTCCTTTCAAGATGGTCATGGCCCGATAAAACTGCTCGACAAAAAGAAGACGTATCAATTGATGCGAAAAAGTCATGTGCGAAAGAGCCAGTTGGTGGTTGGCACGAGCATAAACTGCATCGGAAAATCCATACGGACCACCCACTACAAAGACAAGCCTCTTGACTGAATGATTCATTTTTTTTTCAATCCATTCCGCAAAACCTTCCGATGTATAGGTTTTCCCCTTCTCATCGAGGAGCACCAATTCATCCGTTGGCATCAATAATTGCAGAATTGCAACACCTTCACGTTCTTTTTGCAATTCACGGGAAATGTTTTTTGTGTTCTTCAACTCAGGAATCACAATGGTTTCAAACGTGAGATAATGAGTGATGCGTTCGGCGTAAAGCGATATACTATCAATCAGATACCGTTCCGTAGTTTTACCAACCAAAACCCACACACATTTCATAGTAACAAGGTTCGAACGAATTTATTTTTCTTCTGCAAAAATACAACCTTATTTTTGACGAATCTATACGAGTTGTGTCATACCCAATAAATATGGAAGATAAATCACTTTAATAGCCATAAATTACAATAATCAACATGAATAATTGAGATTCAACAGCATTTGAAAGAAGAGTTTACATACAGCTCAAATCTCTAACAAACAAATATATAGCAAAATACCTCACTTCACACAAAAACATCTGTGGCACAAAAGAATGAGATCGCGAAAAAAAAGCATAATTGCGTTCGGCGATTTCTCTATTTATCACAAATTTACTACCTTTGCAACTCTTTTCGGGCTTAGACAAAAACTCTGTCAGGATATAAATCGTTGAGAATAATCTCACCGTACAACAAATTTGCTACGAATGAAAAAACTATCCATCTACTTTCTCTTCAGCACACTTTTATTAACGTCGTGCAGCCAATATCAGAAGTTGTTAAAGAGTACGGATAATCAGTTGAAATACAACGAAGCAAAAGCTTATTTTCAAAAGAAAGATTATGTGCGAGCAGCTCAGTTACTTGAAGATATTTCATCCTATTACAAAAGTAGTGACCGTGCCGAAGAAGTAATGTATATGTTGGCTGAGAGCTACATGGGGCAAAAAGATTATTACACAGCAAGCGATGATTTCAAAGCTTATGTAAAAAGCTATCCAAGAGGAAAATATGCTGAGGAAAGTTACTTTATGATTGGCTACTGTGCTTATCTCGATTCGCCTGATCCACGGTTAGATCAATCATCCACTTATGACGCCATACAATCGTTTTCAAATTTCGTGGAAAGCTATCCACAAAGCGCAAAAGCAAAACAAGCCTACGATTATATCGCACAACTAAAAGATAAATTGGCCTACAAGGAATTACTAAATGCCAGGTTATACTATAATTTAGGCACTTACATGGGCAACAATTATCTCTCTGCAGTGATTGTTGCAAACAACGCTCTCAAAAAATATCCTGAGACAAAATATCGTGAAGATTTGATGTTCATCGTGTTGCAATCAAAATACATGGAAGCTATCAACAGTGTAGATGAACTGAAAGCAGATCGGTATCGCGATGTGATTGATGAATATTATAATTTCGTCAACGAGTTTCCGAAAGGTAAAGATGCGAAAGAAGCTCTTTCGATGGTAACAGCAGCTAAAAAATTTGTAAAAGAAAAATAATATGGATTTCAGAAAAACAAAAGCTCCATTGTCCACTGTCACACGCGACATGAACAGCATGTGCGAGCCAACCGGAAATGTATATGAAACCGTTAAAATCATCGGGAAAAGGGCTAATCAGATTAGTGTGATGATTCGGGAAGAAATCGACCAGAAGATGGAAGAATTCACAACGGTTGCCGATAACTTGGAAGAAGTATTCGAAAATCGTGAACAAATCGAAGTATCACGGTTCTACGAAAAATTGCCGAAACCAACATTGATTGCCACACAAGAATTGATAGAAAACAAGCTCTTCTTCAAACTTCCTGCTAAAGAAAAATTAGCGAAGTAACCATTGTGGCCTAAATTACACCTTATTTTGCCGGTCAGTTTACAACCTGATCGGCAAAAAGTGTCTTTAAACAACACTTAAACAGCGTTTAAACACCTTTGAATCGCATTTTATCCTTAACCATAACAACATGTTACAAGGAAAAAATATTTTATTGGGAGTCACAGGTAGCATTGCTGCTTACAAGTCAGCCTATCTTATTCGTCAATGGATCAAAGAAGGAGCCGATGTACAAGTTGTAATGACCCCTTTAGCCAAGGAATTCATTACGCCGCTCACGTTGGCAACGCTTTCAAAGCACCCTGTTTTAGTAGATTTCTTCGATCCTACCAATGGGAATTGGAACAGCCATGTCAATTTAGGACTTTGGGCAGATGCGTTTGTCATCGCTCCCGTAACAGCTAATACACTGGCCAAGATGGCAAACGGGATTGCCGACAATTTGCTTTTAACAAGCTATCTTTCTGCTAAATGTCCTGTATTCATTGCTCCTGCGATGGATCTGGATATGTGGTTGCATCCTTCAACACAACACAACTTGCAACAACTTCAATCTATTGGTGTGCAAGTTATTGACCCAACAGTCGGTGAATTAGCCAGCGGGTTAGAAGGAAAAGGACGTATGGCCGATCCCGAAACCATTACGATCGCGCTACACCATTTTTTTGCTGTAAAACAAACATTGCAGGGCAAAAAGATTATCATCACGGCAGGCCCAACCTACGAAAAGATTGATCCTGTTCGTTTTATTGGCAACTATTCATCAGGGAAAATGGGTTTTGCATTAGCCCAAGAATGTGCTGAACGAGGAGCTTCCGTAACACTCATAACCGGCCCCGTTCACATGACAACAACTCACCCAAACATTCATAGAATCGATGTTGAAAGTGCTGCCGAAATGTATGACGCGACAACAAAGCTTTTTCCTGATCAGGATATTGCCATTTTATCGGCAGCTGTCGCCGACTTTACTCCTGAACTAAAAGCCTCTCAAAAGTTGAAGAGAGAAGGTGATGGGTTGACGCTGTATCTGAAATCGACGCAAGACATTGCAGCAACATTAGGAAAAATGAAACGGGAGAAGCAAATTTTAGTGGGATTTGCTTTAGAAACGGAACATGAAACGGAGCATGCACAATTAAAATTAGAACGAAAACAACTTGATTTCATTGTACTTAATTCGTTACGCAATCCTCAAGCTGGATTCGGATTTGACACAAATCAAATCACCATCATTGACAAACTGGGTGTAATCACTGAGTTTCCCGTGAAAGATAAACATGAGGTTGCCAAAGACATCATTGACGCTATCCAAAACCAGCAATAAAGACCCGCTGAAATATCCGCTTTATGGAAAAACAACACATTGATACCGAGTTTACTACTTATACTTTCGCTGAGTTACCCGAAATCTTTCAGCAGCTTATTTTGAAGGCCCAGGAGCAAACTCAAAAAGCATACGCGCCTTATTCGCACTTTGCCGTTGGAGCAGCGATATTACTTGAAAATGGAGAAGTTTTTGCCGGAAGCAATCAGGAAAATGCAGCCTATCCATCAGGGTTGT
The DNA here is from genome assembly GCA_027450045.1 of Paludibacter sp. Taxonomy (GTDB): domain Bacteria; phylum Bacteroidota; class Bacteroidia; order Bacteroidales; family Paludibacteraceae; genus Microbacter. The sequence goes on from DAIDKM010000057.1 coordinate 5,513, forward strand.
GCGCCGAGCGGGTTGCTCTTTTTTATGCAAATGCACAATACCCCGAAGTGCCAGTAAAAGCGCTTGCTGTGGCCGCTAAAGTAAATGGCGACTTTGCCGCAACTCCCGTTTCTCCATGTGGCGCTTGCCGTCAAGTGATGCTTGAAACTGAAACACGCTTTGCTCAACCCATCACTTTATTGCTACACGGTAAAGAGCAAACCTATGTATTTGACAGCGTAACAACATTACTCCCATTATCTTTCACTGAAGCTAATCTGAAGAATTAACGTACAGACGTCTCTTGTTATTAAACAAAAAAATTGCATTGAAACCAACGAATCAAAGCAATTTTTTTGTAACAATAAATCAGGTGCTATGCAAGTGTAACCGATAAAGGAGTTAATTCTTTTTCGAGCATCTCCAGATCTTCTAAAAAAGTAGATTTGAAAACCTGTAACCTATTTTTGGATTGTTGAAATAATTGCTGATAGTACGCAATGCCTTCCAATAGTTGGTTGGTATAGACTGTAAAATATTCCGATTGCTTGGCGCTCCAAGGTTGCGGTGCATCGTCCATTTGCTGATGCAGATAATCCACATTGATTTTCAATTCGTTGATAAACATACTTTTTCTATCTGTGCGCGTGATTACATTCGTCCGTCCGTAAATGTGATCAATCATTGTTTTCAAAGAGAGACGTTTAGAAAAATAAGCCAAATTTGGTCCCGGACACACTGAAACACCTTCACCTTCGGAAGTTGTATCTAAGTCATGATTAAGCAAAGCGGATGTTCCCAATCCAACGCAAATACACGACTTTTCAACAATGCGACGATAGGCTTTGCGGCGTTCCTCTTCAGAAAGATTTTTGGAAGCCAGTTCCTCTAACTTTAGTTTCTGATATTGTCTCGAAGCCGTACAAATTGCTCGTTCGGTAAACTCTTTATTGAGTTGGGCAAACTTTTTTGTACATGTTGCACCAGGAGTTCCCATTCGAATATTGTGCTCTTTCTCAATATCTTTTGTATTGGATCGAAGGCTATTGAAAGGCACGCCAAATGGTGAAATAGTACTTAAATAGAGGTCTTTTTCGGTAGCATCGCTAAGCATGTCAAGCGTTTTTTTATCCACATTCGTTGCCTCGGGAACCAACAAAAAAGGTGACCCCCAACCAATACTATCCAACTCGTAATGTTCCAACAAATATTGATGCTCTTCTGCAGTCCCTACACCACCCTGCGCCGTGATTTTCATCGGAAGCATTTTATCAGGAACAGTTAACTGTTTGGCAATTAAAGCATCGACAAACATTTTATTCACCTCTTCTTCAAGCTGATGGCGATTGGTTTTGAATAGTTCTAAAATAGGTCCCATCAATTCACCTTGCGAAGCAAAAGCATGACCTCCACAATTCAAGCCCGATTCGACTCGATATTCCGACACCCACAAACCTTTTTTCGCCAAAAATTTTCCTTGAATCAATGCAGAACGAAAATCACTTACTTTCAAGATGATCTTCTTTTTCAATGTTCCGTCGGCATCAGGAAAAAAATCAGGAAACTGATCTAAATAACTGTATAAACGAGGATTCATCCCAGCGGACAAAACAAGAGCGCCTCGTAATGTGCTTTGAGCAAAGCCTCGCAGGGCAGCATGTCCGTCATTGAAAAAAGAAGGCAATTTCTCCCCTTTATGATAATTCTCTTTATCCAACTTGGTCATGATGTTCACATCAATGCTTCCGGCTTCAATGTGTTCGTCAACCCACGTTTTGATTTCAAGCGCATTGCTATGTTGAAACAATTGAAAATAGGATTGTTTCATCAATGAAGTGTCGGGCAGAAGTTCCATGTAACGAGCGCATGCACCTCCAATTTGCAAGGCAGACAGCTTGATTTCTTCTACTTTTTTGGCTACTAATTCATCAACCAAATTCAAATAAGCAGTTATACGTTTTGCTCGTGGATCCTCCATTTTGTCCGTGATTGGATGAAAAGGAAGATCCCATTTTTTACTGTACCATGCTCTCATTTTCTCCATGAGCAGGTCATCAACCAAAGAAATGACGGAAGAAATGCCCCAAGGTGCTACTTTAATCGGTGTATCTATGGTGTATCCAATCCCCATCACAGGGATATGGAACGTGTGCAGATTCGTTCTATACATAATGAATTAATAATAAATAGGAAATGGAAGAAAAGAGAGAGAAAAAGAACAATCAAGTCGAATAAAAGGGAAGATTGTTGCGAATTGTCGGTTTCGACACATTTCGATGTAATATATGACACAAAGGTACGCATTAACATTAGAACTTATCCGATTTTTTAAGTCCCACAACATAAAAAAGCACAACAAAAAACACCCTAAAAACAGAAATGTCATCGCTATTTATAGATCACATTTCTAAATTAAAATATTGATAAACAACAAACTAAACAGATATATAAGGCAATAAACTTATCTGACGGTATCATCTCAAAACACATCAATCTCCGTATAGGTTACTAAAACTTAGAATCCTCAATTTCTTTTGACACGTGCATTGAACTAAAAATCGACGAATTTAGAAACAAGAAAAGGCAATTTTTCTCGTTTGATTGAAGACTAAGAGGCACATGAATTTTCTTTGACACGTTTACATTCAAGAGTTATCAGAAAATATTGCTACCTTTGCACCCCAATAACTCATCCATAGAAACAAGGATAACTAATTGACTTTCAGTTTAAGTAAACAAACTGAATGGCACTTTAGAAAAACACTTTCTGTTTTTTGGTACTTAAAAAGACAAATAACTTTCTGCCAATTAGGAAAATTCTATGATGAGAACACCTTCTCTCTATCCATCCATGTTGCACCAAAAACAATTGGCATACAATTATTTGGAGTAAAACACACAGACAATTAAAAACAACACCTAAAAATGGGTCAAAGCGATAAGCAATACTGCTTCACTTTCCCGGATTATTCAACATGATTACAGTTTCCAATTTAGCCATTCAGTTTGGCAAACAAGTACTTTTTCAAGATGTGAATCTGAAGTTTACACCCGGCAATTGCTATGGCATCATTGGCGCCAATGGCGCGGGTAAATCCACTTTTCTTCGTGCTATCAGTGGTGAAATTTCTCCCAGTAAAGGCACTATTATTCTTCCAAGCGGCGAGCGCCTTTCGGTACTCAGCCAAGACCACCATGCTTTTGATGATTTGACCACATTGGATACGGTAATTGAAGGACATGAACTTTTGTTCAAAGTGAAACAAGAGAAAGAGGCTCTCTATGCCAAAGACAATTTCACTGACGAGGATGGTATCCGTGCTTCCATATTAGAAGAGAAGTTTGCCGAAATGGAAGGTTGGAATGCAGAAAGCAATGCCGCCATGCTCCTTAGCAATCTGGGCATTAAAGAACCATTCCACTCTGTGAAAATGAAAGATTTGAGCGGAAAGCAGAAAGTACGCGTACTTTTGGCACGGGCGTTGTTCGGAAACCCCGACAACTTGCTTTTGGATGAGCCTACCAATGACCTTGACCTTGAAACCATCATGTGGCTCGAAGAATATTTGGCCAACTACGACAACACCGTGTTGGTGGTTTCGCACGACCGCCATTTTTTAGATACCGTTTGTACACACGTGGTGGACATTGACTATGGTAAAATTGAAATCTTCTCGGGTAATTACAGTTTCTGGTACGAATCGAGTCAATTGGCACTTCGTCAACAAAACCAGCAAAACAAGAAAGCGGAAGAGAAACGTGCCGAACTGATTGAATTCATCGCACGCTTCAGCGCTAACGCTTCTAAATCGAAACAGGCTACCAGTCGCAAAAAGATGCTCGAAAAGATTAATATCGACGAGATTAAACCTTCGTCACGTCGCTATCCCGGGATTGTATTCACTCCTTCACGCGATCCCGGCAATGTTATTCTCGAAGTGCACGATCTTTCCAAATCCGTCGAAGGTGATTTGCTGTTTCGTGATGTCAGCTTTATGATTGACAAAAACGACAAAGTGGCTTTCTTCTCGCACGATCCGCGTGCCATGACTGCTCTCTTTGAAATCATCGAAGGAAAGATAGAACCCGATAGCGGGAACTATTCTTGGGGAGTCACCATCACACCGGCCTATTTACCTTTGGATAACAATTCTTTCTTTAATACCGACCTGACACTTATAGATTGGTTGGCACAATTCTCTGATGACACCAACGAAATATACTTAAAAAGTTATTTGGGCAAAATGCTTTTTCCGGGCGAAGATGCACAGAAGAAAGCACGCGTACTGTCAGGTGGTGAAAAAATGCGCTGTATGATTGCACGCATGATGCTTCAAAATCCCAATGTGTTGGTGCTCGATTCTCCTACGAATCATTTGGACATGGAATCCATTCAGGCATTCAATAACACGTTGAAAACGTTCAAAAGCAATGTGTTGTTAGCTTCGCACGATCATCAGTTTTTACAAACCGTTTGCAATCGCATCATTGAACTGACTCCCAACGGCGTGATTGATCGTCAAATGGATTTCGACGAATACATCACCAGCGACGACATCAAAGCACTGCGTGAAAAAAAGTACGGGCAATCGTAACTGACACTTTCCCCTATCTTCAAGTATATTATTTACTCTCGGAATGAATTTTTATTCCCCAAGAGTCATTTCAATGAACGATCAGTCCATCGACGGATCGTTTTATTATTTGTGCTCTCCCAATATCCGAATAATAGTTCAATTGGCTACGCTTTCCATTCAATAAAAACAGCATAAAAAATAAAAAAGTGCATTGCCTGAATTAGAGAATAAGATCCTTAATTCATACGTATATTTGCAGGGTTCCTTTTCTTTCAAAACCTTGCCATATCGTTTTTAATTAACTTGTTATTCCAATCTATCATGAGATTCACTCCCGAAAAGTATAACATCCCCGATGAACCGATGAAGCCATTTATCGATGCAGACGAAATTCGGGCTTATATAAACAACACCACTTCATCGCCAAAACGAGTTCGCGAAATAATTGCAAAATCGCTGGCAAAAAAACGCTTAACCCTCGAAGAAGTTGCAGTACTGGTTAATACCGAAGATGCCGGACTGATAGAAGAAATAAAAGAAGGTGCCAGAACGCTTAAACGTACCATTTATGGAAACAGAATCGTTTTGTTTGCCCCCCTTTATATTGGCAATCAATGTACTAACAACTGCACATACTGTGGGTTCAGGACTTCAAACAGCAGCGAAATAAGAAAAACCCTGACCGATAGCGAAATTATCAGCGAAATTACAGCGTTGGAGGATAACGGGCAAAAAAGACTGATTCTTGTGTATGGTGAGCATGCCCTTTATAGCCCTGAATTTATTGCCCATACAGTAAAATTAGCTTACTCCGTAAAAAAAGGAAACGGTGAAATAAGAAGAGTCAATATTAATGCCGCCCCTTTAGACATAGACGGATTTAAAACGGTGAAAGCGTCTGGAATAGGCACTTATCAGGTATTTCAGGAAACCTATCATCCCGAAGCATACAAAACATATCACCTCTCGGGCAGAAAAACAGACTATAATTACAGGCTCACAGCATTAGACCGTGCACAGGAAGCAGGCATAGATGATGTGGGAATCGGTGCTTTGTTTGGTTTGTACGATTGGCGTTTTGAAGTGTTGGGATTAGTGCGTCATACCAATCATTTGGAGGCATGTTACAATGTAGGCCCCCATACTATTTCGTTTCCGCGGGTGAAAGATGCTTCCACGCTTGACATTGATCAAAGCCATTTTGTCAGCGACAGCGATTTCACCAAGCTTGTTGCCATACTTCGTCTTGCCGTTCCTTACACCGGAATGATACTTACTGCCCGGGAACCGGCACAGCTTAGAAATGAAATTATTCAATTCGGAGTTTCACAAATTGATGGGGGAACAAAAATTGAGCTGGGCAGTTATTCGGAAAAACAAGATACTGAAAACAATTTAGATAAAGGTCAGTTTCAGATTAATGACGACCGCTCATTGAATGAAATTATCAATGAATTGCTTGAGCAAGATATGCTTCCATCCTTTTGCACGGCCTGCTACAGGCTTGGCCGAACGGGCGAACACTTTATGGAATTTTCTGTACCCGGGTTTATAAAGCGATATTGTTCGCCCAATGCCATGCTGACTTTAGCTGAATATTTGATTGATTATGCTCCCGAAAATACGGCAAAAAAAGGATGGGAAGTGATAAATAACAATATCGAAAAACTGGACGATGAAACATTAAAAACATCCGTCAGGGAAAAAATTGAACAACTAAAATCAGGTAAACGGGATTTGTATTACTAAAAGACAGCAACAAGATGAAAGGCAAAGATTTAAAACCACACATTGGTATTTTTGGTCGCCGTAATTTTGGCAAAAGCTCCCTGATCAATGCGCTTACCGGATCAGATGTTGCTATTGTTTCCGAAATAGCCGGTACGACAACTGACCCTGTAAAGAAATCGATGGAGATATTTGGGATCGGTCCTGCTATTATTATCGATACGGCAGGCATTGACGATAAAGGAGACCTTGGCGAAAAACGCATTGCAAAAACATTGGATGTCATTAAGCAAATAGATTGCGCCATGTTAGTAATCGCCAATAATACGTTCGGTGAATACGAAGAAATGCTGATCGAAAAATTTGACAGACATAAAGTGCCTTATCTGATTGTAAACAATAAAACCGATGTTGAGCCGCTTCAAAATGAGACAATCCGGCAAATTCAACAACTCACCTCTGCATTGATTGTTGAGTTTAGCGCCATTACTCGTTTTAATCTCGAAGGAGTTATTGAAGGTCTCAAGAGCACAATCCCCGATACAACCTATCAAAATCCATCCTTGCTGAAAGCATTAATAACCCGTGGCGACATTGTCATGCTTATCACTCCCGTTGATTCAGAAGCTCCTGATGGAAGAATGATTCTGCCACAGGTAATGGCCATCCGCGATGTGCTGGATAACAATGCCATCAACATCGTGGTGAAAGAAACCGAAGCGGAATTATTTTTACAAAAGACTGGTATAAAACCTAAATTGGTGATAACTGATAGTCAGGCTTTCGGATTTGTGAACAAAATAATTCCGGCTGATATTCCGTTAACCGGTTTTAGTGTGGCTTATGCACGCATGCGGGGACCTTTTGAAGAATATGTAAAAGGAGCCAGGAAAATTGCCAACCTGAAAGATGGCGATAAAATTCTGATTCTTGAATCGTGTACCCATCAGGTTAGTTGCGAAGACATCGGGCGGTTTAAGATTCCCCGATGGTTGAGAGAATTTACCGGAAAACAACTGGAATTCGACGTACTTGCAGGGTTGACTGAAATTAAGACTCCAATTACTGATTATGCGTTGGTCATTCAATGCGGTGCTTGCATGATCACGCGGAAACAGGTATTCAGCCGGTTGTTTGATGCCATTGAAGCTGGTGTGCCGGTTACAAACTATGGGTTGGCCATTGCCTTTATAAACGGAATTTTCGACCGGGCAATAGCTCCGTTCATGGAATAAGCTATGATGCCCGTAACTGACATATTACAAAAGAAAAACTTTTCCAGAGAAGATATTATCCGCTTGCTTTCAATTACAGATAAAAGCGAACAGGAAGAACTACTAAAAAAAGCCTATTCGGTTAAAGAACAGATCATAGGCCGGAAAGTCTATCTGCGTGGGCTTATTGAGTTTTCAAATCTTTGCCAAAAGAATTGTTTATACTGTGGTATAAGAACCGGAAATACCAAAGTGACAAGGTATTCGGCGAGTGATGAGGAGATTTTGGAAGTAGCAAAGTTTGCACACGAAAATCAGTTTACAAGCCTTGTGCTTCAGTCGGGTGAACGATACGGCCGTGATTTCACAAAAAGAATAACCTCACTCATAACCAAAATAAAACAAATAGCAACCCCTGAATTTCGGATAACCCTTTCAGTCGGGGAACAATCATTCGACACATACAAAGAGTGGTTTGATGCCGGTGCTGAACGCTATTTGCTGCGGATTGAAACTTCAAATGAAGAGCTTTACCGCAAAATTCATCCTGACAATAAATTGCATTCATTCAAAACCCGCCTGCAATGCCTCGAAAACATTCAGAAAGCCGGCTATCAAACCGGAACGGGTGTCATGATTGGTTTGCCTTTCCAAACTACCGAAAACCTGGCCGATGACTTATTTTTTATAAAGAAAATGAACATTGATATGGTGGGCATGGGACCTTATTTGGAACATGCAGACACACCACTCTATATGTACAAAAATTCGCTGTTGCCACTTTACGAAAGGTTGAATTTATCGCTCCGCATGATTGCTGTTTTGCGAATTATGATGCCTGATATCAATATTGTTGCTACCACAGCACTTCAGGCTATAACTCCGATGGGAAGGGAAATGGGACTGAAAGCCGGAGCAAACGTGCTAATGCCAAATCTCACACCGGCTAAGTACCGGGGCAATTATCTTTTGTATGACAACAAGCCCTGCATTGATGAAGATGCCGACGAATGTATCGATTGCTTAGCTAACAGGGTAAAAATGATTGGAGAAGAAATAGCATACAACAACTATGGAGATTCAATCCACTTCACAAAAAGAGGAATCAGAACACAACAGACATTAACTCGTTAGACATGGGTTATCTTACCGAAAAAAAACTACTTTTGTACGCACATAAACAAATCATGATATGAAGAAAATGACAGGAAGCGCCTGCGCCCTTTTGCTGGCAGTAAGCATGAATGGACATGCACAACAGATTGAACCACAAGCAGCCCCCAAAGTAATTGTGACAACAAACGAAAAAACACTAAACTCTCAATGGCAGGGAAAACGAGTAGCTTTTCTGGGCGATTCGATGACCGATGAACACCGTATAGGTACCACTTGTATTTACTGGGAGTATCTTGGTGAATTGCTGGGAATAAAACCTTTTGTATATGGTATTAATGGCGCTCAATGGGATGGTATTTATAAGCAAGCTTTGAAGCTGCATCAAGAAAGAGGAACAGATGTAGATGCTATCCTGATTTTTGCGGGTACGAATGACTATAATCGAGGTATTCCGATAGGTAAGTTTTTCAGTGAAACAACGAAGCAAACCAACTTTAACGGTAATCTGGTGACACGTAAATACCGGAGTCCGATAATAAATGATTCTACTTTTTGTGGTCGTATTAATAAAGTAATGTCGTACCTGAAGAACAATTACCCGCAGCAACAGATCATTCTTATGACGCCTATCCACAGGGGTTTTGCTAAGTTTAGCGAGAAAAATGTACAACCCGACGAGAATTATTGTAACGGGCAGGGATTGTATCTCGATGCCTACATACATGCTTTGAAGCAAGCAGCTTCTTATTGGGCTGTTCCATTGATTGACCTCCATTCCATAAGCGGTCTGTTTCCTCTGGCCGATTCTCAGGTGCAATACTTCCACAACTCTGAAACAGATCGACTTCATCCCAATGCAGTGGGGGATTACCGATTGGCTAAAACCATTCAATACCAGTTATTAGCATTGCCTTCGACTTTTGTTCTAAAATAAAGCAAAAAAGAGGGGATTCAATAAGAAAATGACACTTTTTGAATCCCCTTCTTTCAGAAAGATCAATATCGTTTACGCACCGTGTAGGATGTATGCAGCAGATGATGTGATTTTTCACCCAATGGCTTTATGAGAAAATCATTGTAAATCTTCAACACTTCCGGGTTCAAGTGTGATTTACGGAGTGGCATGCCTGTATCTTCGGCATAAATGGCTGCCGCACGTTTAGCACGAATTTCGGGACTGGTTGGAATAGGCTGACCTCCTCCTCCCAGGCAACCACCGGGACAAGCCATAATTTCAATGAAATGATAATTTGCTTCTCCTGAAATAACTGAATCCATTACTTTCTTCGCATTAACAAGGCCGTGTGCAATGACACATTTCAAGGTAACACCATCTAAAAATGCCCATTCTTTTAATGGTTTTTCAATTAAAACAGATGCTTCTTTAACGCCTTCCATTCCCCTAACCGGTAAAATATTGAGTCCTTCAAAAGGCACTTCGCGTCCCGTTACCAATTCATAAGCAGTACGCAGTGCAGCTTCCATCACACCGCCAGTTGCTCCGAAAATAACTCCGGCACCTGTTGATTCTCCCATGAGTCTGTCAAACTTCATATCGTTCAGTTTCATAAAATCG
>DAIDKM010000058.1 GCA_027450045.1 Paludibacter sp.
ATGTGGGTTGGAACAACAATCCGTTGAAAAAAACGGATTCTATTTCCAGTCCAGGTTACGGTTGCACTTACACTTGTGCATCAAGTGAGGCCGTCACTCAATTTAAGCACAAAGAATATCCGTGCAACAAATAGACGCTTATCGATAAAGATAAGTGACGGCCTCACTACTGAATAAAGGTAATTGATACTGAACTTTGCCGCATTAAAAGAGATGTAGTTTGATCTCCATTTATTTTTGCTCTGAATTATCCAACATGGATGTTTCTTTTCAACATTTGCACAATCCCTTCATTGTCTATTATCGTCATCCCCAATCGCATTGTGCTGACACCCTCCAATAATCGATAAGTAAACACCGGTATTCCATCTTCCATAAATGATTCGAAGAACAAACTTTGCGTGTTAGGAAACTTGTTCACCGTTTCTCCGATCTCAGTCAGATGAGATGAAATGACAAACAGGCTTTCCCGCCATGTCATCAATTCTGAAACTATCGTCGACGTAGCTTCCAACGCATCTTTTACATTAGTTCCCCGAAACAACTCATCGAAAATGGCAAACACCCTTTCGCCTTTCGACAACGACGCAGCAAGTTCTTTGACACGTTGAACCTCACTGAAGAAATAACTGTAACCCGTGACAATGTTATCAGTAAAAGTGAAGCCGGTAAGCAATCGATCCACGTACGAAATGCGTGCGGTCTTTGCAGGAACGCCCATTCCGAGATGCGCCAAATAAACTGTCAACCCGATAGCCTTCAAGAATGTTGACTTACCCGACATGTTCGGGCCTGTGAGAAACACAAAATTGTGGTTATTATTCATGTTCAACGACGAAGGCTCCCATCTAAGCAATAACGGATTATAAATTTCCTCGACATGAAACAAAGGTTGCTCGCTCTCAACCAATTCCGGAAAATTTAATTCCATTTCTCTCGTGGTAACAGCCATCGCATTCAATGCATCCAGTTCAAAATAAGTTTCAATCAATGCTTTGTAGCGATCTTTCAATTCAATTCGAAGCAAACGATCGGCTTGCAACCATTGATGAAATGATACTGAAGGACGGCTTGTCATTTCGCACACTTTCTGAAACGCATTATCACTCCATAAAGATTGGATTTGATTATCTGCTTGTTGTAAAATAACCGGAAAATTGTTTCCTTCCTTATGCAACGTCTGTTTCAGCGCTTCCACAAATCGAATCACCACAGGCATGCTATTTTTCAAAAAACGGAAGGATGATTTATCGGCAAAGTAAAACTGCAAACTCGACAACCACTGTTCGGTTGCCACCACTTCAATGTTCGTCGCAAAATATTCTTCCACCTCTTTGAGCGGCATATCGCCCAACGGCAATTTAAATGGTTCTTCCCGTTCGGTAAAATAACGGATAGATTGTTGTTGCAAGAGTAATTTTCTGAACGAATCGGGCGGATTTATCAGTTTATCACGCAGGCGGTTACTGCCTCCCATTGTTCTTGTTATATCGAACAATTTGAATATCGAAATACTCTCATCTACTACACGAAAAATCTCCAGATCATTCAATGTTTGTTTGTCAATTTGCATGGTAAAGAGGTGTTATTTTGTTTCCATACTTCATTCATCAGCCTTATTTGCCACTCTTTGTTGCATCGTTTGCAGTTCATCGAGGGCATGAGACAATTCGTCGGTATTACCTGTTTCTTTATTGAGAATGGCGACAATCACTTTCATCTCCGAATTAATATAATCAATCGCCTGAGCATGCATCGCGTCGATGGATTGAAACACTTTGACCGTCACATTTGAGATATAACGATGAAGGTTCTTCCCTGCTTCCAACGGAATTTGTTTTTTGAAATGACTGTAAAATAATTTCCTGAACCCTTTCATGGGAAGAAAAAATAACAACGTATCCAATTGCGAATCAAACACCCTGTAAATGGAAACATCCGCTTTTTCAACACCCATAAAATCACATTGCCAAAACGCTTCTGATAAATGAATGCCAAATATTTCTGTAAGTTTCTCCTCTAATTGTTGTCGAAATTGCACCGCCGTGTACCGATAATACTCCATATACTCCAGCACAAACTGATTGACATGATCATAATTCGACTCATCAATCTTGAAAAGTTCGTTGCCAATCTTTTCAATCAACCATTGTTCAAATTGTTTCGACACACTGAAAAGTGTTCCGCTAAAGCTATTAATGTCAGCTTCAAAAGCATTTATCAGATGTGTTTCCATATCCGGCAGATGCTGAAGAATAATGTTCTCCAATCGCTCGCGAAATTCGCCCTTAAAAGCAGAGGTTGTGAGCATCATCTCACGTTCGTGATGATGACGATTACGCTCCATGTCGTGTAATGTCTTCGTAATCTTCGTTTTTTCGGTCACTCTTTTCAATGCAGCTTGCAATGCTAAATCGGCATACACAATACTTTGATTAATAGCCGATTTTAATTTGAATAGCATGATTTCATGTCTTTTCTGTTCAATCGTTTCATGCAAAGGAAGGATGATTTCATCAAGAATCGCTTTCCTAAAATAATCGGTATGCCGGATAATGGAATAATCAAAGAGTGGAATATCGTGTTTCAAGGCTTTCCGCGCCGACTCCCTGATATAATGCTTAATTTCATCCAACTGCTTTTCGTCAAATAAATCGGTTTTTGTCACCACAATGGCTACATCGGGACAATACGAAGCAATTCCTTTAAGCAACGTGATATCCTCTTCCGACAAAGGCCGTTCAGCGCTGATAACAACCATTGCTACGCCCGTAAAAGGCAACCATTGAATAGTCGCTTCGCTGTTATGTTTGTAGAAACTCCCCAACCCGGGCGTGTCAACCAATGAAACTTGCGGGAAATCTTTCAAAGCAGGATGATAAACCACAGCTTGCTCCACATTCCTCACGTTTGAAGGGTTATGTTTCTCTGTTACGTATGTTGGAAGATCTTCTATGGAAGCATTCATCTCTTTCCCGTCCTTAAATTTCAGATGAATGGATGCTTCATCGCCATAAATTACCTGAGTAACAATAGCTGTTAAGGGCACAACGCCCACCGGCAAAATGTCCGAGTCCAAAAGGCTATTGATTAATGAGCTTTTCCCTGTTTTAAATTGTCCCAACACAGCGATGTTGATGTTCTTTTGCTGTCCATTCAAAAGCATTTCAACGGGACGTGCCAATTCTGGCGCTCCCGTCAGCTTATTGATGCGAACAATCTCAGAAATTAATGGCAAATAATTCTCCATGACAATTTACACGCTTTTTTGTTTGATTTGTTCAATGGCCTCATAAGCAGCTTTTCGAGCCAAGATACCATATTCCGGTTGCAAACAAGTATTTAAAAACACTACGCTCTCTGCCAATCCGATCTTACCGATAGCCACTATGCTTGCTTGTACCAAATAAGGATCGGAATTTTCTTCAATTGTTTTTTCTAAAACAGACACGGCACGCTTCACGCGGCGCTCTCCCAGAATATAAGCGGCTCTTATTGGCGTCATCGGCTCAGGATGATGCAATGCTCGTATCAATTTTTCATCGTATTCTTCTTCGCTTAACGCTTCCTGATTTGCTCCGCAATGAGGACATACCTTTAGTTTCGGATCTATTTCACTCCAACAATTGGGGCAATAAAAAGTCATTTTGATCCAATTTTTATTGAAGTCAATTTAATGAAAAAAGGAATAGAAACTAATTGAATACCAACTGAGAAAATGACGACCCATGAAACAGAAATGTCATATAACCAACCCATCAGCGCACTTCCCAGAAACCATGCCACACCAAAAACAGCATAAAATAAACCAAATCCTGTAGCAAATTTTCCGGATGGTAAAATGGTGGTTAGTACAGCGCGTACGATCGATTCTTGAGCTCCCATGCCAATTCCCCATAAAATCATGCCAATTAAAGCGGTAATACTATTCCCCATAAAAACGAGCGGAGCAAACCAAAGCGCAATGATGGTACTGATGATAAGGGGTTTAATTCCAAATTTATCAAAATATCGTCCTAACAAAAGTGCTGCAATGGCATCAGAGCCCATAGCTACAGCATACATAACAGGAATCCAATCAGGTGCTACTTGGTTTGTTTTATCAAAATGGAATGCGATCAGCGAGTAATCCGCAAATCCGGCTCCAATGAGCGATAAAGCAGCTAAGTATATCCAAAAGTAACGTTTAGAAGCAATTTTGTCCCAATCTTTCTTGACGATTTCAAGTCGTTTTGTATCCGGATATTTAATTCGAGCGACAATCAAAACAGCAACTGCAATTATTGCAGGGATAAGTAATATGGCAAACGAGGTCGTGTATTGATGCGAAAAATAAAAAACGCCACCTACAATTAACGGGCCTAATACTGCACCGACTTGATCGAGTGCTTCATGCACCCCAAATCCTTTTCCTATGCCTACTTGTGTGGTTGCATGAGACAGCATGGCATCACGCGAAGGATTTCGAATGGCACGTCCGGTTCTTTCTAAAATCATCAACACAGCAGCCATTTGCCAACTTCCAGCAAGTGCTAAAAGAGGAACAGCAAATAGATTGATGAAATAACCGATAAAGGTAATTGTCCAATATTTTTGAGTTCTATCGGCTATTATCCCTGATAAATAACGTAATGAATGACCAATCAGTTCTCCGAAACCTGCAATGATGCCAACCATGGTTGCACTTGCTCCCAATGTGGCTAAAAAAGGCCCGGTAATGCTTCGGGCACCTTCATGTGTCATATCAGAAAATAAACTGACAATGCCAATTAAAACGATAAATATCCAAGGTGATTTCTTCATAAATTTCATAACTAAAGGCACAAAGTGAAGTTGTTATTAGCTACAGATCAATTGCTTTAATTAATCCAATGACTTGAAATCATCGGGTTAGTAAGCAACACATATCAAAAGTTTTTGAACGTCTTTCCCCCTGCGAAACGAGCCATGCTGCCCAATTCTTGTTCAATCCGCATCAATTGATTAAATTTCTCAATGCGTTCTCCACGACAACCGCTACCGGTTTTCAAATGGCCTGCGTTTACACCTACTGTTAAATCGGCAATAAAGCTATCAACCGTTTCGCCGCTTCGATGCGATACAAAGCAATTGTACCCGTTACGATAAGCCATTTCGATGGTTTCGAGTGTTTCAGAAACGGTTCCGATCTGATTCAATTTAATCAAAATGGAATTAGCTACTTTTTCCTCAATTCCTTTTTTGAGAATAGCTTTATTAGTGCAGAAAATGTCATCACCTACCAATTCAACCTTATTGCCAAGCACCTTGGTCAAATTTGACCAACCTTCCCAGTCGTTTTCTGCTAACCCATCTTCCAGTAATACGATCGGATATTGTTTTATCCAACTTTCCCAGAGTTGAATCATGTCATCACTGGTCACTAATTTCCCCGAACTTTTAAACATCTTGTATTTCCCATTTTCCCACATTTCGCTTGAGGCAGGATCAATACACAAACTTACATCTTCTCCAGGGGTATATCCTGCTTTGACAATGGCTTCGAGAATTACTTCCACAGCTTCCTCATTTGATTTCAGGTTGGGTGCAAAACCGCCTTCATCGCCAACGCCTGTACTGTATCCTTTCGCTTTCAATACCGATTTCAATGTGTGAAAAACCTCTTCTCCCATGCGAATGGCTTCTTTAAACGATGGCGCATGATGAGGTGCAATCATAAATTCCTGAAAGTCCACATTGTTATCGGCATGTTTTCCACCGTTAATGATGTTCATACATGGAACCGGCAACACAAAAGCGTTCGTTCCACCTAAATATTGATACAACGGGATGTTTTCGCTTGCAGCAGCAGCCCGTGCATAAGCCATCGAAACACCCAAAATAGCATTGGCACCTAATTTCGATTTATTAGCTGTACCATCTAAATCAATCATCAAATAGTCTAATTCACGTTGATTATGAATACATTTCCCAACTAATTCTTTGGCAATAATTTGATTCACATTCTCTACAGCTTTCAACACCCCTTTGCCGCCATATCGTTTCATATCATTGTCACGAAGCTCAAACGCTTCACGTTCGCCTGTAGATGCGCCACTTGGCACCATTGCACGGGCACGAGTCCCATTTTCCAACATTAAATCAACTTCAACCGTTGGATTTCCTCTCGAATCGAGAATTTCGATTGCTTGCACTTTTTGAATTTTCATACGATTTTCATTTTAAATTTGTCAATACACGCGTTTACTTCAATGAGAAGCTTAATCACACAAAAATAACATACTAACATGCCTTTTATCCATTCTCCACGGAAAAGACACCCTATCAAGATTTTTTTGATACTTCAAGGGACTACATCACTATCATTCCAATAATAAATACAGTAATAAATAAGAGTAGAATATACGTTACATAAGCGCTTATTCTACCGTTCATGAGCACCAAGGCTTCTCCTTCGCCGATCTTTTGTACAAAGTGAGTCAACCAGTTCATGGGCTGTAGCATAATGTCTTCCACTTCTATAGCACTCCGACTTTTCGTTCTCACCTCCTTGGTGCGGTAAACGTTCCGTAAAATATGCTCTAAGATTTGCGAATAAGCCTGTGCGGTAAAATACTCTTCTTCTTCCAATGGAAGTCCACCGTTCCAAGAAGTTACTTTACGAACCTTTTTTTGTTTACTTATAAACATCGTGAGAGGAACTATTAGCAAAACGATCAAGACCAAAGTAATCAGTGTAGGCGAAATCACTCCAAAAATAGGCTGATTGGATGCCAATACAAATGGAGCAGGAACATCTAACAATCCGGTGAGCAATTGAGGAAAGCCTAAGAGGGTAATCACAGCAGGCAAAGCCACTCCACAGAGAATAACTAATAGAAGCATGCCTGATTCCGAGCTGTTCATAAATCGATTCGATATAACGCGACTTTTACGTCCGTGATCATAACCTAAAGCTGTATAACCTATCAACTTGATCATGGCAAAACCGATAAGTCCAATCGCTAACGCAGTCAAAACACCTGTTAAGGCTGCAATGAATTCCGTAGAGACGTTGGGAAATTTATACGACTGAAAGAGTGTTTCAAGAATCATCCACTCACCCACATAGCCAATCAATGGTGGAAAAGCACTAAAAGAAAGCGCCGAAACCACAATGCCAAGTGCAGGAATTTTACCCACACCGCTCCACACACCACGAGCTTCGTCAATGGTATGCACATCATATGCTTCCTTAGCATGACCCAATGACATAAACAAAAGTGTCTTTGAAAATGTATGAGACAATGCTATGATAATAGAGGTAGCTTGTGCAAATAAAGCGAGGTAGCGTAAATCAGGATTTGTAATACTTTGCGCAAGAGCATAAAAACCGATAGCCGTTAAAATCATACCATTATTTTCAATAGTGGAATATGCCGGCAGCAATCTTACTTTATTAGCGGCTACAGCTTGAAGACCACCCCAGAAAGCAGATAACGCGCCCAAAAGGATGAGCACTAAATTCCATGAATCATTTATGGGCATCATGGGAATAATACGTTCTAACCCATACACACCCATCAATGTCACCGGCCCGCTGAGAATAGCCGCAGCATTATCAGGCATTTCGCCATAAATACCACGCATCCATCCATGAAATGGCACAATATCCATTTTGATAATGAAGCCTAATGACAAAAAGATCAGAACAACGGTTCCTCCCCGAGAAAGGGCATCAAATGTAATGCTATTCGTTGATTGATATAAAACGGCAAACCCTATCAAAAGACAAGCAGTCGACAATTCGCCAAATGCTAGGAATCGGTACGCCTTTTCATAATATTTTCCCGAAGTTATCATCATGATAAAGGCACAAATGGTCATAATTTCCCAGCCAATTAACAAAGAGAATCCATCGCGTGCACTCAACACAAGCATCATTCCTAACAAAGCAAGATTAAAGCCTAACGAAAGATTGCTTTTGGGATAAAATACAGAATAATCGATTGAGTATAGCGAAAGTGCAATCCATGCTATTGAAGCAATAATAATAAACAAAGCGCTCAAGTGGTCGATACCAAGCGTAATGCTCACATTAGTCGTGAGCGACATTCGGAACAATTGTTCCGAATGATTTAAGGCATAAATGCCAACCACCAAAGCACATACTGACCCCACAAAAGCCAATAGGTAAGATGTTTTGCTTTTTTTATAGAAAAGAGCGCCTGTCAAAAAGAAAAACAGGGAAGCCCAAAAGAAATTGATCATGACACAATACGTTTAGTTTTACTAAGTTCTAATAGCAAGCCTAAAATTTCTGAAGGCGAAGGAACGCCTTTCAGTTGAGCAACATGATGTTTAATCTCTGGATAAGGAGACATCGTCAAATCATCAAAGCTGTCGTCGATAGTGATCACATAATAAGGTTCGGGCAACTGGTTGAGTGTTTCATTCATTGGAGCCAACATGGGTTCCGTTGGGCGACCCAAAACGAACAACACATCTGCATGTCGCGGCGAATCCGTTAAATAAATACCAAAACGGTGAATGTTATATTGCGGCGATTCCAATGCGCTGATTTCAAAATTCAACGCATTGGAACTCCCTACATCTAAGATATAAACAAATAATGAACGTTGAAAGAGTTTCCCGTAAAGAGATTGAATGCTTATAGGAGACTTGTACTCTTTTTTCTCCGTCAAATGTCGTCTAATTCCAAATAAAGGCCACCATTTCAACATGGGTTATATCGTTAAATTGTTATCATTTATCGCGCAGCGTCACTAAAATGAACACCGAAAGAATCGAATATAAATGGGAAATCGGTAAAAATATGTTCATCTAAACTAAACGCCGCTGCATTCATTCCCACATACGAAGGCGTAAATACCCGTGCATAAGTTATCATTCCGTCGTTTATGGCCACATAATAGGCGATAGCGCCACTGGGCGAATTGGCAATTCCACATCCTTCTCCACTTTGATTGAATGGTTCTATATCTTCATCAGGATTAAAATTCCATGCATCACTTATTTTCAAGTGATTAATAATATACTCACATGAATTCATCAATTCTTCGGCACGAACCTCCATTCTTGCTAAGGCATCACCCTCATTTTGTGTGATCACGGGAAGCTGTATCAGATGGCCGATCGTGGTATTTAAATCATCTTTCACACCACAAGCACGTAGAGATGGGCCACTAAGCCCCATCGATATGGCTTGATCAGCTGTTAATGTGCCGGATGCATGCAGTCGATCCATATAATTAGCATTGTTTACACTATGAACAAACAGTCTTTCAAACCTCTTCGATATCAGAGAATAAGATGTTATGGCATGTTGCATGTTTTCTAAAGAGGGAATGTGATGAAGCCTTCCTACATGATTAATGCCCATTAAATAGCGCGAACCTGTAAGGATTTCATTCAAACGCAACGCTTCTTCAAACAAAGAGCTTAAATGCGATGCCAAAACTTTTTGAGCAGCTGCCGAAGCCAATTTAGAGATTACATACAAATGGTTGTATATCCGCTCGACTTCCAGCAAGATATTTCGCCAGTTTTGAACTCCCATATCCACTTTAATATCCAACGCATTTTCTATCGCCCGAGTAAAAGCAACAGAATGCGACAAAGCAAAATTGCTACAAATAGATTCGGCTAAGCCAACTGCTTGCTGAGATGTTTTATTTTCGAAGGCATCTTCCATTCGACGATGCTTCCAACTCAAGTCAATACCGGCATGAAGAATCTTTTCTCCAAATGTATATAAATGAAAGCAACCTGCTTCACGCACACCTGCCGTGACAGGTCCATAGCGAAAACGAAATACGCCAGGTCCTGATACTGACTCATTTCTAAGGTGAAGTTGTCTATCTTTTAGTAGGTTATAATAAGCAAATTCTTCCCTTTGCTCTTCGTTTTCAACGGAAAATAATCGAACAATTCCATCTTCAATAATTAGAAGCTGTTCTTTTCCATCTGTTTCAATAATGCCGGCAAGCAGTCTCATGGGATCAAGAATTTATGTAAAAATTGTTCGAAATAAGGAATGAAAAACAACGACAAGAGCGACAGGCTCAAGTTAACAATAGGCACCCAAGTCGCTTTATGGTTTTTTTCTTTAGGGTAAAGTTTGCCTCCGGTAAAGATCATTTTCCCCACCTTGAAGTTGAGTGAAATGAACGCAATGGCAAGAAACAACATCACGAATGCAGCAACTCCCCATCCATATTGTCGAATGAGTTCGGCAAAAATAAACAACTCACCTATAAAGATAGGAAAAGGAGGAGCGCCTGTGACCGCCATGGCTCCCATGAATAGCCCTCCGGCAGTTCGGGGCAATCGGCCTAACAAACCTTTCACATCGCTCATGGTTGTACTATTATACGTCGAAAGGATGTTGCCCGTGAAGAAGAAAACAGCCGATTTTGCCAATCCATGTGCAATTATGATAATGACCGCACCAAGCAAACCTCCTTGTCCCAATGAAAAACCAATTAAAATCATACCCATGTTTTCCATACTGGAATAGGCAAACATACGCTTGTAATTCTCTTGCACAGTCATCATGAGCGAAGCTACAACCACTGTTAAAATGCCAAGTATTAAGGCAAATGATTTCACAACCGGAGATGGATAAATCTGAATTACTCTTGCCATAGCGTATAATGCTACCGGTAACAAAACTCCCGAAAAGATAGCGCTTACAGGTGCCGGTGCTTTGCCGTGAACATCGGGTAACCATGTGTGCATGGGAAAAATACCGGCTTTCGTTCCAAAACCAATGATTGCTAACAGAATACCAATTAGAAATACACGATTAACAGGGTGATACACCATCAATTGGCTGATACTTAATGTACCTGATGAGCCATAAATAAATGTGGTTGCAATTAATGAAATAACCAAGCCGGTAGATACAATAATGACATAACGCCAAGCTGATTCAATGGTGGCATTATTATTTTCGGTGGCTACTAACAAAGCGCTACTTACTGTGGTAGCCTCAATGCCAACCCATATCAATCCGATATTATCCATACTGACCGAAAAAAACATAGTGGAAGCAAACACATTGAGCAACAAGTAGTATAACCGTGTCTTAAATAGTGGATTTTTGATGTGCTTTAAATAAGCCAATGAATAAAGTACTGTACTGATATTGACCAATGCAATAGTAAACAAAACTAATTTGGATAGCCCATCTACGTAAAGATAACTATTGGTAATATCGGGAAGAAAAGCCAAGATATAAATGGCGCTTAAAAAGGCTGCTATGGAAGCAATAAGCGACACTACCCTTTCAAACCATGGAATAGGAATGAGACATAGTATAGCTCCTCCAACGCTACATCCTATTGGAAGCAAATAAATCAAATCCGTAGTGTTCATAACATATTCTTTATCCTCTTAGTTCCGATTCATAACTTTCACCTTCCTCCATAATGGTCTGTTCTCTAACCCGAATAATGAGACTGGAAACAACCACTAATCCCAACAAATCGAGTATGGCTCCCGCTTCAACCACAAAAGGCAGACCTGAAAACACCCATCCTGAAAGCATCACCACAGCATTCTCCATCACTAAAAATCCGATCATCTGAATATAAGCATGACGCCGCGAAATGATGAGCAACGATGCCTGCATAAACAAGGCAAAGGGAACTGCTCCTGATCTAATTTTGAGCACTTCATAAAGGCTGTTTTGGTAAATGAAATATCCCAACACAATAAGCACAAGTGAAACTAAGATGGACCCACCAACTCCCATCATCGGTTTATCTTCCCGTACCCGCCATGGTTTATCATACAAACGGTGCAACGCCTTGTTCATAATAATGGGTATCACAATTCCTCGTATCGTGAGTGTTAGTCCCGCCAAGACAAACAATAAGTAATTTCCCTCAGGACGCGAAAACCCCAGAAACACCAGAAATGTAGATACAAAGACTGTTGATATGGAAAACAACAAAATGATGTTCGTTACATACACTTCCCATTGCATGAGCAGCGTCAACACAATCAACACAAACCCTATAATTTCAAAAATATAATTCATACGTCTATATTTTACTTTTTATACTAAGGACGTATGGAACTCGCAAATAAATTTCTTCTTGGGTTTAATCCCTGATTAAATGCTCGTTTCATAGCTTAATATCTAACAATATAATAGGCAAGACTTGCTAAAAAGGCCAAGGCAAAAGCAACTGCCAGAAAATCGAAATTCTTATACAACCTGAATTTAGAAACTGACGTATTGATGAGTGCAAAAACGACAACAAGTCCAGTTAGCTTTAACAAGTGGATTCCCATATAGATAATGATCCCTATAATTCCATCTTGCTCATTAGCCACTCCAAAAGGAATCAAATAGACATTCAGAAAAACACTCATCAGAATGAATTTCTTCATGTATGACCCCCATTTATACATGGCAAGATCAGGGCCACTATATTCAAAAGGAATTGTCTCGTCAATCATCCCCAATTCAGCGTTTGAATGAGACTCGATGGGTAATTGTCCGGTTTCAATAATAAGCACCAAGAAGAAAGCTATGGTTACAAAACCATGTAAAAGTGAGAAATACCATTCAGTAGAAGAACGCAGCACCTGATTGATCACAAACGGATTATTGGTATTGGACAAGACTCCCAACATAATAAAAATAAGCATGGTAATCGGCTCTGATAAAGCACCTATACTTGCTGCTCGCGATGTGCCCAAATGGGCATAATTACTACGACTATCAATGGCAGAAAATTTTTTGATTGCTGCGGCAGCACCAAAAAACAATCCGCCTCCAATGAAGTCTGCCGAGGGGGCAAAAGCCAAAGGGAAAGCAGTAATAATAGGAAGAATAATGGATAGAAAGAGATAGAATGTAAAAACCACATAGGGGCCAAGCCGATAGATAGGAGATGAGACTTGGGAGACTAATACCTCTTTATGAAAAAGTTTGATTAAGTCGAAGTATGGCTGGAAAATAGAAGGCCCTTGTTTTGACTCAAGGCGTTCTTCAATGGCATTGAGGATACCAACAAAAAGAGGGGATAGCAAGAGGACGTATAAAAGCTCAAGAAGACTATATAAAACACTCATGGCCACTACTTTTGTAAAAAATATTTTTTTCACTCAAGTAGGAGCCATTGGTTGCATGCAACTATTTAGCGAGCTCCACCGCTTTCTAAACTATTTTGTATAATCTATTTTCATCGAAATGCCATTTACAAACAACATTCCTGCTAAAAAGGCATTATACATGCGACAAAGATAATAACCCATGTATCATTTAAGATAAATATCATGAGTAAATAAACATAATAATGATTAATGCCAATGAATAGATATGTTAGATGCAAGCGAAAAAAAGAGGTAAGCGGAAGAAAACCATGTAAATATGGACTCAATTACATTGTGTGCTTTCTATCACGAAAGATCAAAGGATGGTATTCGTACGAATCGATGAAAGTGATTATAGCTATTGCACGCAAAAGATAGTCAGTTGTCACCTTACGCCTAGTAAAAGCCCAATCTCCAAGCATTCGTTTCGAAAGGTTCTGTCATCGGAGCTTACTGCAAAGAATGAGACGCCTTTAAGATGAAATAACCGTTTTTCTTTTGACAAATTCAATTCATCAGTATTAATTTTTCGATTATTATTTCCGGTTATCTTATCCAGTTTTCATTGACACCTCAAAAATAACGATTTTAGTTCAAAATCAATAGCTTTCAACAAAAAAGTGACAGCAACTAACATTAAGACAACCCCGATTTGACGCAAGATTAACGAAGTGTATCTTGCACCCAAAACCAATGTGGTTTGTAACCACCATCAGTTACAAACAGATTTTATTTCCAGTCCAAGTCTCCGCTTCGCTCAGACTTGAACTAATAATCTGGAACACTTGCGCCAACAGAGGGTTAACCTTCATATTTAAAGCACATCAGAGATAGTCTCTCTTGAAGAGAGGCTATCTCTTTCTCTCAATTTGAGATTATATTTTTATCAAGTACCGTCAATATAAACTTATAAAACTCTCATGTTTGTTTTCCATCACATGGGGAACGACAGGAGAGTTTCTCGTTCTGAAAGGCGTTTACAAATTCCGGCGTTAGGCTTTTGTTTTTGAATGGCTGAGTACTATGGCTCTATGTAAGGCCGTCACTTAATTTAAGCAAAAAGAATATCCGTGCTACAAATAGAAGCTTATCAATAAAGATAAGTATTCTTACTCAGGGGGTGACTCGCAGTCGCCCCCTGAGTTTGTATCATTCTCCATACAATGCAATTGCAAGGGAGCGGAGCATCTATTGAAGTAGCCAGCCTTATTTACCATGTGTAACTAAAATAATTTTCCCATCGCTTTTCCGTATTTGAGCCACCGGGACTCCCCCAAGTGCATCTTTCAGAGTTCCCTCCACTTGCCATATTTTCCCTTCGATCAGTTTTGCTTTAAATGGCATTTGGGTGTAGATTTCTTGCCCATAAATAGGTAACCAAACTGCTTCTGCAATCTTCATTGCTGTAATTACATCCGGCACATAATCAAATTTAGATTGATGGTTATGATTTTGTGCAAAGCAAACAGAAAAAGAAAATATCAATCCGAGAAACAAAGCATTTTTCTTAACCATACATCAATAATTAAGCCGTAAATAAAACCTGTCTCGTCAACTTCTCAATCCAACAATGGAATGAAGTATCAGGGTTTCTTCCCAATGCACGAAAGCAATATTCCAATAGTTTGACCTCACCCCAGCCTTC